>CBFHHD010000018.1:0-22054 GCA_965655605.1 Candidatus Pelagibacteraceae bacterium
AGTGATATCGGCAATTTTATTAGCGGCAGGATCCTCTAAAAGATATGGAAAGAAAAATAAACTTTTAGCAAGATATAAAAAAAAATACCTACTACTACATGTCCTTCAAAAATTAGTTAAGAGTAAGGCAGATGAGATAATAGTTGTAACTGGACAGGACAGAAGAAAAATAGAAAGATTAGTTACAATTAATAATAAAGTTAAAATTGTGTATAATAAGAATTTTAAAAAGGGAATGTCTACCTCTATAAAGATTGGCATCAAAAATCTTAATAAAAAATCTAAAGGCTTTCTAGTTTGCCTTGGAGACATGCCTAAAGTTTCGCTAGATATTTATAATAAAATTATTTTTGATTTTAAAAAAAATAAAAAATTACCATTGGTTCCTTATTACAAAGAAAAACAAGGAAATCCTGTTTGTTTCCCAAAATCATTTATAAGCAAATTTAAAAATTTAAAAGGAGATATTGGGGCAAAAAAAATACTTACAAATATTGCACATAAGAAAATAAAGACTCACTCAAAATCTATACTCATAGATTTTGACTCAAAAGATGACTTTATAAATTAAATTCCTTGATATAATCCTTTAATTTATCAGGATTATCTAACATAATAACATTAAACCCAAGTCTCTTTGCTGATTCTGTATTTTCCGGCCTATCATCAATGAATAGTGTTTTTTCAGGTATGCAGTTAAATTTTTTGATTGCCAAATTATAAATCATTGGGTCTGGCTTTTTTAAACCTACTTTACCAGAGATAATCATGTCATCGAAGAGATTTAAAAACTCGTTCTTAGACATGTAAATATCAAATTGTTTTCCAGGAAAATTGCTCAATACATAAATTGGCATTCCTTTATTTTTTAAATTTTTTAAAATTTCTATGTTTGAGTCATATGTACCTATAATCATTTCTTGAAATCTGCCATAAAAAGCTTCAATAGCCTCTTTAAATTCTGGATACTCTTTGATCTTTTGTTTGGTTGCCTCATCTGTATCATAAACTAAATCCTGATTTACGTGCCACTCCCAAGTACAAACATTTTTATAGAAATAACTTATTTCATCATTGTTATTAAAAAGTTTATTAAATAGGTTTTTTGGATCAAATTTGACTAGAACTTTACCAAGATCAAATATAACTTTTTCGATTTGCATCTAGTTGATCTTTGGAGCCACAAAAAAAATAAAAGTGAAAAATGCAACAAAAATTATTATCATAATAAACGGATCAAAATCTTTCATGATAAATCAATTGCATACTTTTTAAGAGTTGGGAGGTCTAAAATTTCTAAAGTTTTTTTATTTGTACTTTTGATAAAAATTTTACATGGATGGCCTGAGTCAACAGCCCTCTTAAACCAAGTGGCACAAACACACCAGCTATCTCCATCCTTTAAACCTTCAAAGTTATATTCTGGACGAGGGGTAATCAAATCGTTACCATTATCTTTGCAATAATTTAAAAAGTCATCGTTTACCTTTGCACAAACCGTATGGGTACCATGATCATTTTCGTCTGTATTGCAACATCCATCTCTGTACCAACCTGTTATAGGATCCATTGAGCATATCTCAAGTTTTTCTCCTAATACATTTAATTGTTTATTAGTCATGAAATACATTGGCAGTTTTAAGATCAAATTCTATATTAAGAGAAAAAGATCTTCTTTCACCTTCACCTTGGAAAGGGTATGCGGTGTGCATTAGGTAATTCGGGAAAAAAATCATATCTCCAACCTTCGGCTTATGATTATAAATGCTATCACATAAAAATTTTTTTGATCCATTTATAAAATCAATAGTTCCATTAGTTTGTATTTTTTTTTTAGTAGAATTAATTATTCTTGGAATTTTTAAGTACCCAACGGCTGACAAATGTCCATCATGATAATGAACAGGGTTATACTCATTTTTGAATTGTCTAACGACCCATAAATTTTTAATTTTAATTTTCTTTGGTGATTTATTAATAGCTATTTTAATAAAATTTCTAACTTCTTTTTCAATTAACTTTGACAGATTTTTTTGAATAAATTGGTATGGTAATTGAAGTTCCTGTTTTACTTTGCCAACTAATTTGGAAGAGTAATCAAGTTTTTTTGAAAGATTTTTATTTTTAATAATTTTATCAACTTCTAAATTAATTTTAGATATAGTGTTTTTTGAAATTTTGAATTTTCCAATCTTTGGTCCAAAAGGAGCTAGGACTTGCATTTTATAATTTTGTTGGGTTGGGTTGACCTTTATAAACTATCTCAGGATCAAAAGTTTTTTCTTTTTCTTCAAATTTTAACTCTATATTTGAAGAATTTTCATCTAGTGGAATAGATCTGTAAAAGCATGAGTAATACCCTACGTGGCAACTTGAGCCCTCTCCAATATCTACTGAGATCCAAACTGAGTCTTGATCGTCATCAATTCTTATAAACTTTATTTTCTGAACCCAGCCACTAGTGGCCCCTTTATGCCAGATCGCATTTCTTGATCTGCTAAAATAATGAGCCTCTTTAGTTTCAATAGTTTTTTTTAAAGCTTCATTATTCATGAAACCGTGCATTAAAACTCTACCAGTTTTATGATCTGTTGTAACAACAGGAATTAAGCCATTTTGGTCAAATTTTGGCGCCAAGTCTGCACTTTCTTCAACCTGTTCTACTGATATTCTTTTTTTAAACATTGTCTCAGAGTATCTATCTTTGTATATTAGAAAATCAATTTTTAATTACAAGGTTATAATGACAAGCAAAAATGTTACAGAATTTAAAGCTAAATTAGAAGAAAAAATAAGCAAAGAAGAAGCCAAAAAGGCAATTCAAGTAATTTTAAAATATATTGGCGAAAATCCAGAAAGAGAAGGGTTAATTGAAACACCAAAAAGAGTAATCAAAGCTTTTGATGAGTACTTTTCTGGATATGCAGAAAATCCAAAAGAGTATTTAGAAAAAACCTTCGGAGATGTCGAGGGATATGATGATATGGTAATACAAAAAAATATTTCAATTCAAAGTCACTGTGAACATCATATGGCACCAATTATTGGAATTGCCCATGTTGCGTACATCCCCTCAGAAAAAGTTGTAGGATTGAGCAAATTAGCTAGAGTTGTAGGTGGATATGCTAGACGCTTGCAAACGCAAGAGAGATTAACAATGCAAATTGCAAATGCAATTTCCAAAGGCTTAAAGGCACATGGTTCTGCAGTTTGTATTGATGCAGCTCATCAATGCATGACAACAAGAGGTGTCATGAAAGAGAATGCAACAACAATAACGAATTATTTCACTGGCTCTTTCAGAGATAGCCATTCTTTGCAACAAAGATTTTTATCTTACATAAATCAAAAATAAAAATGGTACAAATTCCTGAGAAATTTAAGAATTGTAAAATTGTAGAAGTGGATACCACAAGAGTTGCAACTCAAATTGATAGTCCAAAAGTATACTATACAATAAAAAGAGACCAGGGGTATGTAGTTTGCGGATACTGTAACGTATGTTTTGTACTTTCTAAAGATGCAGACCTAGATACGGATAGAGTTTATTTTTATAACGAAAGAGAAAGCAAAAAGGAGGCTTCATGAATTTTAAAGCAATTGTAGTTAATCAAGAAGGTGAAAATTTTACTAGAGAAGTTAAAGAAATAGATAAATCTTTTTTAAATCAAGGAAATGTTTTGGTTAAAATTGAATACTCTTCATTAAATTATAAAGATGGCATGATTTTAAAAAATGGAGGAAGGCTAGTAAAAGATTACCCTCATATTCCAGGTATTGATTTTGCAGGCACTGTTGAAGAAAGTGACTCAGATAAATATAAAGCAGGTGATAAGGTTATTTTAACCGGCTGGAGAGTTGGAGAGATTTATTTTGGTGGCTATTCTCAATATGCCAAAGTTAAAGATGAGTTCTTAGTTAAAATGCCTAGTGACCTTGACTCAAAAAAAGCGATGATTTTAGGAACAGCAGGACTTACTGCATTAATGTGTGTATTGGCAATACAAGCAAGAGAGACAATTTTATTGGGTGAACCAATAAAAGACGTATTAGTTACAGGCGCAACAGGTGGTGTTGGAAGTGTTGCCGTTCTTGCCTTAAGTAATTTGGGTTATAATGTATCTGCAGTTACAGGAAAAAAAGATAAAGCTGATTTTTTAAAATCTCTTGGTGCGAAAGAAATAGTTAATAGAGAAGACCTGGACCAAGATGCAAAACCATTAGATAAAGCTTTGTATGATGGTGTTGTAGATACAACGGGTGGAAAAATTTTAGCTAAAGCATTATCGCATACTAGACCAAATGGCATGGTTGCTGCATGTGGTTTGGCGAGTAGTTTTAAATTAGAAACTACTGTAATGCCGTTTATAATTCGTGGAATAAAGTTGTGGGGAGTAGACTCTGTTACTGCTCCGACAAAAAGAAGAGAGTTCTTATGGTCCCAAGCGGCAAATTACATTAATTTTGATAAACTATCTGAAGGTGTCCAAGAGTGGAATCTAGATGAAATTGTAAACAATTCATCTAAAATTCTAAAGGGTGAAATTTCTGGAAGAGTTATTGTGAATGTAAATAAATAATGGATTGGGATAAATTAAAAATTTTTCATGCTGTAACACAAGCTGGAAGCTTCACTAAAGCTGGTGATATTTTAAATCTTAGTCAATCTGCAATCAGTCGACAAATTCAATCTCTAGAATATGAATTAAAATGTAGTCTTTTTCAAAGGCATGCGAGAGGCTTGTCCCTCACTGAAAATGGAGAAACTTTATACAAAACAGCCAACGAAGTTATCTCAAAAATTAAAGAGGTTGAAACAGATTTAACGGAAAGAAAAGACAAACCTTCTGGTAAATTAGTTATCTCCACAGTTGTGGGTTTTGGAGGAATTTGGTTAACCCCTAGGATTAAAGAATTTAGAGATAAAAATCCTGATATTGAGGTTGAGTTAATTGTAACCAATGATGAACTGGATTTGAGCATGCGTGAAGCTGATATAGCTATTTGGATGAGGCAACCTAAACAATTAAATTATATTCAAAAAAAATTAGTTGATATTAACTATCATATATACGGATCAGCAAAATACATAGCCAAACATGGAGCTCCAAAAAATACTAAAGATTTGGATAAACATAATTTGATTACCTATGGAAAAGGAACTCCATCTCCATTATCAGAAAAAGAGTGGATATTAAAATTGGGATCAAGACAAAAAAGAAAACCTGTTATGAAGGTGAATAATATATATTCATTAATGTTAGCTGTTGATGCGGGCGCAGGACTTGCTGCACTACCAGATTATATGATCGGCGATAATAAAGGATTTATGAAAATTTTACCGGATATAAAAGGACCAAAGTATGAAGCTCACTTTGTTTATCCTCAGTCTCTAAAGAACGTTGCTAGAGTAAAAGCATTCAGGGACTTTATTTTTAATAAAGTCGCTGAATGGAAATTTTAATTATCTTCTTTTCTTAGTTTTAGTTTTTTTCTTAGCTTTAGTTTTTTTCTTAGCTTTAGTTTTTTTCTTAGCTTTTGAATTAGATGGTTTTTTCTTAGAAGAAGATTTACCTTTTTTTCTAAGTTTATTTTCCCATTCTTTTAATTTACCAGCTCTTGCTTTTAATTCCGACTGCCTTACCTTGTAATCAGACATAATCTGACTTTGTACTTGTGGCAACTTGAAATGAGCGATCATTAAAAAGAAAAAGTAAACTGCTAGACCTGCCATTAGTGGTGATGTTAGTGGACCCATTTTATACTCCCTTTTTTGTTAAAGCTTGAATTTTTAAAGTTGAACCTTCTTCAATAGAGATATTTTCAGCGACAATATCTCCATCTACAGTACAACCTTTTTTTACTGCAACTTTTTTACCAGTTATAGCTCCTTTGATTTTTCCATTTATCTCAACATCATTAGCGTTTACATTTCCATTTATATTTGCTGTTTCAGATAAATTAACTTTAGAGGCAATAATATCTCCATCAAATTTGCAGCCTAATATAATGTCATCCTTTTCAAGAATTTTACCTTTTAATTCTACGTCTGACAGTAATATCGAATTTGAGGACGAAGCCATATTTAATGTTTAGGATTAGCTATCTTCTTCTTTTGCTGTCCCAAAGAAACCGCCACCTGATTTTTTATCTTTATTTTCTTCTTCGTCTTTAACTAATTTAATTTTAGATTTGCTAAACTCATCATCAGACATTTCAGCAATAGTTCCGCTTATTTTTCCACCAAGTGCAATTTCCAAATCCTTATATCTAATTTCACCCTTTGCAATTCCTGATGAAGAAACAGAAAGTGTTCCAGCAACTTGCAAGTTACCATCATAGTTACCTTCAATTTCAGCAGTCTCTACAGCAGTCTCACCGTCAACACCGCCACCATTTTTTACACTAATTTTTCCAGCTGCCACTTTTCCAGTATGCTTGCCGTTTACAATAACTTCATTTGGAGCTTGTATTTCACCATTAACTGAAACACCTGATCCAATGTGAATATTACCTTCTTTTGTTCCATCCATACCACCAGTTCTTGAAGTTGATGATCTTGAGAATGGGCTATCAGATTGTTTATTATTTTCGTCGTCAAAAATTGCCATTGTCAAATTCCTTAATTGTTTGAATCATTTTATAATTCAACATAAGTTTAGAATCTAGCAAATTAATGGGATTTATTTAAAATTTTACATGACTTATCTTCTTGCGGGCTTATTAACAGGTTTTTTTGTTGCAATACCAGTCGGCGCTGCAGCTATACTTTGTATCAATAGATCTGTACAATTTGGCTTTAAAGCTGGTTTTTATACTGGTTTTGGGGTTGCCTTAGCAGATTTTGCATATGGAGTTGTTGCTGTATTTGGTTTATTTGCAATATCTGGAGAAACGCTGCAAAACCAACCCGTTTTGAGGCTAGTTGGAGCATTTTGTATTATGTTTGTTGGCTTAAGAATGATGTCCAAATCAACAGGGCAGCTCCAGAGAGATTTAGAGCACGAAACAGCTGTCGAAGATGCAGTAACTGGTTTTATGATAACAATCACAAACCCCATGACTTTGATTGCTTTTATCGCAGCTCTTTCTTATGTCAATTTCCTATTAGATCAAATAAGTTTTCTAGGGTCGGTTACAATTGTCTCTGGTATATTTTTTGGGTCTTTATTGTGGTGGTGCATTTTATCTTATATAGCTATTGCTTTAAGGGATAAACTGATTAATAAAACAATTCAAAAAATAAACTTAACATCAGGTTTGTTAATTTTTGTTTTTGGTGGAATTTTAGTTTTAAGTATTAAAGGTTTTTAATGTTACAATATATTATATCGTTTATAATTTTAATTTCTGTTGTCGTATTCATTCATGAGTATGGGCATTATTATTTTGCAAAAAAATATAAAGTAGGTGTTACTGATTTTTCAATCGGTTTTGGTAAAGAGCTTTATGGGTTTAATGATAAATATGGAACAAGATGGAAAATTTGTGCTATACCACTTGGCGGATATGTAAAATTTTTTGGTGACAGTAACTCTGCATCCCAACCCTCAAACTTATCGTCCGTTGATAAAAAAGATCACTCTAAACTTTTGGCAACCAAGCCATTGTATCAAAGGGCTATAATTGTTTCCGCTGGACCATTTGCCAATTTTATTTTAGCAATTTTTATTTTTTCAATTATTTTCATGACTGTTGGCAAAGATGTAACGATGCCAGTCATTACTGAAGTTCAAAAAAATTCTCCAGCAGCAGACGCAGGATTGAAAAGTAAAGACCGGATTACTTATATTGATGGCAAAGAGATTAAAAGCATAAATGATGTGGCTTTATTTATATCTACTAGCGAAGGAGATAACGTTAAGGTAGAAGTTTCTAGAAATCAAAAAACTTTGTCATTTTTGATAAAACCAGAAATAAAATTAACAAAAGATAATTTTGGAAACAGTATTAATAGAAAATTAATAGGAATTAAAATCGCTCCTGTTCAAGGAGAGCTTAAAAGAGAAATAGTCGGACCTGCAAAAGCTTTGGTGCTATCGGTTAAAGAAACTTATAACACCGTATCAATGACATTAAGTTACATAGGTAAAATAATAGTAGGACGCGAAAGTGCAGATCAATTAGGAGGCCCAATTAAAATTGCTCAAATATCTGGAAAAGTTGCTGAGCATGGGTTGATACCTTTTCTTTCAATAATGGCTTATATTTCAATTAGCTTAGGCCTGATTAATTTGTTTCCAATTCCACTTTTAGACGGTGGTCATTTGTTTTTTTATTTAATTGAATTTTTAAGAGGGAAGCCACTGAGTGAAAATGTTCAAGTTTATTTTTACAAGTTTGGTATGGCAATCCTCCTTACTTTAATGGTCTTTGCGACTTTTAATGATTTAAAAAGCCTCGGCTTGTTTTAAATTTATCAATTTTAAATCTCAAGTTGTAAATTGTGATTAAAAATCCCCGTAAAAACATCTTTTCATTGATTTTATTGAGTTTTTCAAACATGATTACTTATTAACGATTCGAAAGGTCCAAAAATGAACAAAAAACAGCTTATCGCTAAAATATCAAGCGAATTAAACCTGAGTAAAGCTGATGCTGAAAAAACTTTTGATAGTATAACTAATATTATATTAGGTGCTCTTAAAAGTGATGAGCCAGTGAAAATTGCTGGTTTTGGTACTTATAAAGTAGCCAAAAGAAAAGCGAGAACTGGAAGAAATCCAAGAACTGGAGAAAGCATCCAAATCGCAGCTTCTCAAAAAGTTAAGTTTTTACCAGCAAAAGCTTTAAAAGACATGTTCAACAAGTAATATTTTTAATAGCCCTATTTTTAATTAATAGGGCTATTTAATTCATATATTCCACAATTATTCACCGCTTTATTGATTGAATTATAATCCAATCTGATTATGTTTAATTATTTAAACTATGGGAGTCGAAATGTTTTCAAAACAATTAGCAGATAAATTAGATGAATATCACTTATTAAAACATCCATTCTACCAAGCTTGGAATGAAGGAAAATTAAATAGAGAAGTTATAAGAGATTATGCTGAGCAGTATTATCAGCATGTAAAAGCTTTTCCTAGATATATAAGCGCAACACACTCAATGTGTGAAGACATTAAAAAAAGGCAAGTTCTATTAGAAAATTTGCAGGAAGAGGAAGATAAAGATCATGATCATCCCAAGCTTTGGAAAAACTTTGCATTAGCTCTTGGTGCCGATAAAGATCAAATAGAAAAAACAAAACAAGATAACTTTACAAAAGAAATGATAGATAATTTCTTTAAACAGGCAAGATCTAGTTATGCTGAAGGATTAGGTTCTTTTTATACCTATGAAAGACAAGTGCCCGAGGTTGCTGATGTTAAAATTTCTGGTCTTAAAAAACACTATGAAGTCACCACAGAAGAGGGCCTTCAGTTTTTTGAGGTACATAAGGATGCAGATGTCATTCACAGAGCGGAATGTGAAAAATTGTTAGATGAACTTTCTCCAGAAGAGCAGCAAAAAGCAGAAAAGGCAGCTTTGACAACAGCAAAATTTATGTGGAACTTTTTATCAGGTGTAACTCTAAAACATAAGTTACCCCTTGAGTGTGCTGCATAAATTTTAATGAAGTATCCAATAGCATCATACGTTTTTTTGATGCTAGCAATAGTCTCAGGAATTTTTGCTAATGGGTATTTTTTAAAAATAAGTTCTGGATTTACAAAAACAATTCCTACGGCCAGCGGTATATTTATTATATTGCTGGCTTACTTTTTTTTAGCAAAGTCTATTCAAAATATCCCCATTGGTTTTACTTATGCAACATATGGTGGTTTGACAATTATTGGCTCAACCTTTATTGGTTATTTAAAATTTAATCAAACACCAAATCTACTATCGATAATTGGAATTAGTTTAATAATTCTTGGCGTAGTATTGGTTAACTATTTTGGAAATATAAAATAAAAATGTCACATCCAACTAAAAAACCTTCAAGCGCTTATTTTTCTTCAGGCCCTTGTAAAAAAAGACCCAATTGGGATCATTCAAAATTTAATACTAATGTGTTGGGTAGATCACATCGTGCAAAACCTGCAAAAGCAAAACTTTTAGAGGTTATTGATAAATCAAAAGAAATTTTACAGCTTCCTAAAGATTATGCTGTTGGGATTATTGCTGGATCAGATACTGGAGCAGTAGAGGCTGCAATGTGGAATTTATTAGGAGCTAATGGTGCAGAAGTACTAGCTTGGGAAAGCTTTGGTTTAGATTGGGCCAAAACAATTACCGATGAACTTAAAATAAAAGATGCTTCGGTTCATAAAGCAGCATATGGAAAATTACCAGACTTATCAAAAGTAGATTTTTCAAAAGATGTTTTGTTTAATTGGAATGGTACCACTTCAGGAGTCAGGGTTCCGAACGCAGATTGGATTCCTAAGGATAGAAAAGGTTTAGTGATATGTGACTCAACGTCTGCTGTCTTTGCTATGAACATGGATTTTGAAAAACTAGATGTAATAACATGGTCATGGCAAAAGGTATTAGGTGGAGAGGGCGCTCATGGAATGATTGCATTGTCCCCTAAAGCAATTGAAAGATTAGAAAATTATACGCCAACTTGGCCAATCCCTAAAATTTATCGATTAACTAAAAAAGGCAAATTTGCAGACGATATTTTCAAAGGGGCTACCATTAATACTCCCTCTATGCTTTGTGTTGAGGATGCTTTAGATGCGTTAAATTGGGTAAATTCCATTGGTGGATTAAATGATGCTATTAAAAGATCACAGTCAAACTTAGAAGCGGTGAAGAAATGGGTTGAAAAAAGTAATTGGGCAGCTTTTTTATGTGAAGATATAAATAATCTATCATCAACAAGCATATGCTTAAAAGTTAAAGATTCAAACTTTTTAAGCTTGAGTGAAGATGATCAGAAAACTAAAATTAAAGAGATGAATGCTCTATTAGATAAAGAGCAAGTGGCATTTGATATAAATTCTTACAGGACAGCTCCTCCTGGTTTTAGAATTTGGGGAGGATCTACTGTGGAAACATCAGATATCGAGGATTTATTACCTTGGTTAGATTGGGCTTATACTGTAGTTAAAAGTTAAAATGTACAAAGTATTAATTGCCGACAAGCTGAGTGAAGAAGCCGTAAAAATTTTTAAAGATAATGGTATTGAGACAGTTGTTAAAACTGGACTTAGTGAAGATGAATTAATTAAAGAGTTGGCCACATGTGATGGGCTAGTTGTAAGATCCGCAACAAAACCAAATAAAAATATAATTGAAAAATCAAAAAAATTAAAAGTTATTGGAAGGGCTGGTATTGGTGTCGATAACATCGATCTAGAAGCCGCTACCAATAATGGAAAAGTGGTAATGAACACACCTTTTGGAAATTCTATTACGACGGCTGAACACGCTATCACTTTACTTTTATCTACTGCTAGACAAATTCCTTTCGCAGACAAAACTACTCATGAGGGAAAATGGGAAAAATCTTCCATTAAAGGGGTTGAGGTAACAAGAAAGATATTAGGCATAATAGGATGTGGAAATATTGGTTCAATTGTTGCAAATAGAGCTCTTGGTCTACAGTTTAAGGTAATTGTTTTTGATCCATTTTTACAAGATGAAAAAGCAAAGGAAATGGGTGTAGAAAAAGTTGAACTAAATGATCTTTTTAAGAGAGCAGACTTTATAACTTTGCACACTCCTTTAACTGAAAAAACAAAAAATATTATAAACAAAGACTCATTTGCGATAATGAAAAAAGGTGTGCGTATTGTTAATTGCGCAAGAGGCGGGCTTATTGATGAAGAAGCATTAAAGGAAAATTTAGAAAGCGGACATGTAGCAAGTGCCGCCTTAGACGTTTTTGTAAACGAACCACCTAAAGATAGCCCTTTACTTGGGACAAGAAATTTGATCTTGACACCTCATCTTGGTGCCTCAACTTCAGAGGCCCAGGAAAAAGTAGCTTTACAAGTTGCGGAACAAATTTCTGATTATTTAAAAACGGGTGCAATCACAAATGCGGTGAACACTTTTTCTTTAACTGCAAAAGAATACAATACAGTTCAACCTTATTTAACGTTATCACAACAACTGGGTGCATTTGCAGGACAGCTAACTGAAAATGCGATTAAAAAAATTGGAGTAGAATTTGAAGGAGCTGTATCTCAAGTTAATATCCAGCCATTAACACAAACAATCGTTTGTGCATTATTGAAGTCAAATTTTGATGGTGTGAATGTTATAAATTCTATGGCTGTTGCAAAAAATAAATCGATTCAAATATCTGAGACAAAGCATGAAAAAGCTAGCGAGTATCAGACTTGCATTACTCTCACAATTGAAACAGACAAACAAACGAGATCAGTGTCTGGGACATTGTTTGGAGGCAAACCAAGAATTGTAAACGTTAAGGGAATTAAAATTGAAGCTGAGCTTTCTAAATATAATTTATATATTAGCAATGAAGATAAACCTGGATTTATTAGCAACCTATCGAAAGTGTTAGCTGATAATAAAATTAATATCGCAACATTTAACCTTGGAAGAAAAAATTCAGGAGGGGAGGCTATTGCTTTAATTTCAACAGACAATGAAATTAAAGATAAAGTAATAGAAGAAATAAATAAAATACCATTAGTCATTCAAGCAAAGCCCCTTACTTTTAATGAGTCTTAAATCACTTACGTTAGTTTCAGCTAAAAAATTTTCTGAAGCAGAGGTTATAAATTATTTTAAAAATAATTATAATTTATCGATAAAAGACACTCTTGTATTAGCTGATAATGCGATTCAATTAACTATTTCAGAGTATGACGATATTAAAAGTGAGGATATTCGAGAAACGCTTGATCAAAAAAAAATAGATTTTTGTATTAAGAAAAAAACTGACATTCAATTTAAAATTTTATTATGTGATATGGATGCCACAATGATTGCAAACGAAACTTTAGATGATCTAGTTAAAATTTCAGGTTCAAATTTAAACGTTGATGAGACGAGTAAGCTTGCTATGGAAGGTAAAATTGATTTACGGACAACACTAAAAAATAGAGTTCAGGCGTTAAAAGGTCACCCAAAAGAATTAATTGAAGAAGTTAAAAAGGGCATCAAGTTTAACCCAGGCGGAAAGACATTAGTTAGAACATTAAACAGTTTGGGATTTATTAGTAATTTAGTAACAGGTGGTTTCAAACCTATTTCATCTTATGTGGGTGAAGCTTTAGGATTTCATCATGTGATTAGTAATGAATTCACCTTTGATAACAATAATAATTTTACCGGTGAATATATTCCGATTACCGAAGAGAATAATTCAAAATTTAAATATATGGAAAAAATTTCCAAAGAAAGAGATGTAGATTTTGATGAGATGGTTGCGGTAGGGGATGGATCTAATGATCTTGAAATGTTAAGAAACTCCGGTCTAGGAATGGGTTACTATCCTCATCAAATCATTAAAGATAATATAGAAACACACATAAAATATACTAATTTAACCTCAATTCTATACTTTTTAGGAATAAAAAATTCTGATTTTTTAAATTAGATATTTAACTCACTTACAAGTTCAAGAACATTTTTTACGTGATCTTTAACTTTTACATTGTTCCAAATTTTAATTATTTTTTGGTTCTTACCAATTAGTACCGTAGTTCTTTTGACCCCCATGAATTTCTTTCCATACATAGTTTTCTCACCCCATGCACCTATATGTTTTATTAAAGTTAATTTTTCATCTGATAAAAGCTCGAATGGGAAACCAAATTTATCTTTAAATTTATGATGACTCTCAATTGTATCTTTTGAAACTCCAATAATTTCAGTGTTTAATTTTTTGAACTTTTTGTATTCTTTTGCAAACTCATTAGACTCTGTTGTGCACCCAGGAGTGTTATCTTTTGGGTAAACAAAAATAATCAAGTTGTTCTTTAATTTTTTTTTTAGATGAAAATCCTTACCACTTGTAGATGGCAATTTAAAATCTTTGATTATTTTATTTTCTTTTATCATTTGTTTATTATAGTTAAGAATAATGAAACTTAAATCATCAAAACAACTTGTAGCTGAAGCTTCTAAAGTTGTAAATGTTATCTCGCCAGAGCAAGCAAGACAAATGCTAGATAACGATAAACCAAAACCAATACTGGTTGATATTCGTGATATCAGAGAGCTTAAAGATTCAGGTAGAGTAGTTGGTTCGAGACATATGGCACGAGGTATGCTTGAATTCTGGTTAGATCCTGAAAGCCCATATTATAAAAATATTGATCCAGAAATACCAAAAATTTTATTTTGTAAATCAAATTGGAGAGGTGTCTTGGCAGCAAAAACCCTACAAGATATGGGGTTTGATAATGTCAGTACTATTGAAGGTGGTCTTGTAAATATGTTAAATGATGGCGTTTTTGAAATAGAAACTAGCTAATCTATTTTTTCTTTGCTTCCCGATACACAAACTCTAATCGATCTTGACCAAAGAACATCTTAGACCCAACAATAAAAGTTGGAGTTCCAAAAATCCCTTTTTTGAAAGCTAAGCCAGTTCGATTTTTTAAATCATCTTTAACTTTTTGTTCACTTATTTTTTCTTTAAAAGAATCTGGATTGATATCCATATTTTTAAAAAACTTTTCTAAAATTTTAGTATCATTTAAGTTTAAAGAATCTACCCAAGCAGCTTTAAACAACTTATCTATGTAGTTTTTTAAAAAACCTTCCTTTTCTGCAATTAATGCTCCCCTCATAATATTTATAGTTTTAAGAGGAAAGTATCTGTTAAATTGAAATTTAATTTTGTACCAATCTGCACAAATTTTTAAATCCTTGATCATATGTTTTGCTCTCGAAGGATTAAGCCCAGGAGCAGTTATGTTTGAAAGTTGATGAAGCCCTCCTAAAAAAATTGGCATATAATTCACTTTAATATTATTTTCTTTTTCAAAGCTTTTTATTTGTTCATGAGCTAAATATGAATACGGACTGCTAATATCAAAATAAAAATCTATTTTTTTCATTAATCGTGAAGCCTTAACTTCTGGGCAATTAATAATCTTAAAAAAAGATATAAAAATAAACCAATTGGCCCTGTGAAATAAGTTAGAGTTAGTGGAAATGCCACAATATATTTGTGAATATTATTTTTAATTGCGTCATTGGCAATCCAAACTCCTAAAAAAAGACTTAATGTTAAAAAGTGTATCCAGAAAATTAGCACGAATAAAGTGCTATCAAACAAAGACATTAAATTATCTATTCCCAAGTAAAGAGTAAAGTTCTCCAATATATAGGGATCTTCTTTTAAATTTTGCAGCACACCTGTTGGGTCTTTTTTAATCATAGTTTCAAACGCACCTGTTGGAAAAATTTGCTCAATTGCTAAATAGAAATAGGTTAACGCCAATATAAATGGGATTACTAGATTATTCACCAAGCCTTGAGTTATTTTAGAGTGAGGAACAATAATAATTAATAACCAAAATGGAATAACTCCAATGTTGGCAAAATGATAAATCATTTCTAAAGTAAAAAAATCTTTGATCGTTTCAAACATATGATAATTTATAGTTTATATATGAATCGATCTAAATCAATCTATCAAAGTTTCGAAACTGTAGAGGAAATCAAAGAATTAGCTCTAAAGTACCTGGATAAATATCAACCTTCAAAGAAAAGCTTGCAAGTTTATCTGTTTAGAAAGGCAATAGATGGCCAGAGCAATTCGATTGAGAAAAGTGAAATCTTAAAAAAAATTGAAATAGTTATAATTGACCTTGAAGAAAAGGGTTTGCTCAATGATAGTCTTTACTCAGAACTTAAATCTAAAAATTTTTTAAAAAGGGGCTATTCTTTAAATAAGATAAAACAGAGTCTGTCACAAAAGGGGATTAGTCAAAATTTATTAAGAGAAACAATAGAAAAGATACAAGAAGACAACACTAACCCAGATTTTTATTCTGCCATTCGAATTTGTAAAAAAAGAAGAATTGGTCCCTATAGACCTGAAGCTAACAAAGAAATTTTTTATAAAAAAGATATGGGCGTTTTGGCTAGATCTGGTTTTAGTTATGATTTATCGAAAGAAGTTTTAGCACTTGATAAAAATCAATTAAAAATTTACGAAAAAAAATTATAGTTTTTTTACCTTTTTTTTAACTTTCTTTTTTTGAAGTCTTTCATACTCTATCAACTCATTTAATTTTTTTTGCATTAGCTGTCTCACAAGGCTAAAAATAATAATACCAAATATAGAAACTCCAATAAAAATTAATAAAACCGTTTTTAACATTACAACTTTGCACTTCTCCTCACCAATAGTGATGGATTTTTAAAACCTCTTTTTCCATATTTTATTTTTTTATTTTGATGAGTTGTGATTATAGCGCCTGCACCTTCTGCTATTGCATGACCTGCAGCGTAATCCCACTCTTTTGCTCTTGCTCTAGCAGCATAGAGATCAAACTCTGAACTAGCAATGACGCAGAACTTAAGAGAACTTCTCATGTTTACATAATTTTCAATTTTGAATTTTTTTAATATTTTTTTAATAGGTACTGACGGATTAGAAGAATTTGTAAGAGCTGTTCTGAATTTATTTTTTTTAATTTTACAATTTAACTTAATTTTCTTTTTCTTATTATAAATTTCATAGGCTTTATTTTTTCCAAAAGAATAGAACATCCTTCTTTTCTTTGGCGCATATACAATGCCTGCTACAGGTTTTTGATTAACAATTAAGCCAGCATTTATCGTATATTCAGAACCTCCTTTTATATAAGAGCTTGTGCCATCAATTGGATCTATCAGCCAAAAAGTTTCCCTTTTTTTATTTTTTGTATTTTGAATGGTCTCTTCTGAAACCACCTCAATATCTGGTGAAATTTTTTTTAAATTTTCTTGTAAAATTTTATCAACTTGAAGATCACCATTTGAAACGGGCGTTCCATCATCCTTAGTAAATATCTTTAGTTTTTTTGAAAGCGCTATTGATTTTGTTCCAGCTTTATAAAAAACAGGAATTAAAGCTTTGATATATTTTTCTGGATTAATTTTTTTCTTCATATTTTTCTAAAACAACTTCTTTGGTATTAATAGTTTTTTTTCCTGCATTTTGAAAATTTACCGTTACTTTATTGTCGACAATAGATTGGACTTGTCCAATTCCCCAATCTTTATTCTGAGGACAAACAACAAAATCTCCTGGATCAAAATCATATACATACATTTTATTTTTTTTTTATCGTGATATACCCAACCTATGAGTTTAGCAACTTCTGACATTTTAAAAGAAAATATCTTGGGATTTGAAAAGGATAAATCAAAGACTAAAGTTGTTGTAGCCATGTCTGGTGGAGTGGATTCGTCTGTTGTAGCGGCACTCTTAAAGAAACAGGGTTATGATGTTTGCGGTATAACGCTTCAATTATTTGATTATGGGAAAATTGGAAAAACCAAGGGAACTTGTTGTGCAGGAAAAGATATTTATGATGCTAAAAAAGTTTGTGACGATCTTGAAATCAAGCATGAGGTATTTGACTATCAATCAATTTTTCAAGAAGAGGTGATTGAAAAGTTTGCGGATAGTTATGTAAAAGGAGAAACCCCCATCCCTTGTGTTGATTGTAATCAAACTGTAAAATTTAGAGACCTTTTTAAATCTGCAAGAGAGCTCGGGGCAGATGCGTTAGCCACAGGTCATTACGTAAAAAGAATATTTTCTAATAAAGCAAAAATGTATCGCCCTGAAGATCTAAATAGAGATCAAAGTTATTTTTTATTCAATACTACCCAGGAACAATTGGATTTTCTAAGGTTTCCTTTGGGAGAGCTTTCTAAAAATGAGACAAGAAATATTGCTAGAGATCTAAGTTTACAAGTTGCAAACAAACCTGATAGCCAAGATATTTGCTTTGTTCCAAATGGAAATTATAAAACAATAGTTGAAAAACTTAGGCCAGAATCTTTCGTTGACGGTGACATAATTAGTGTGGATGGAAAAATTATGGGCAGACATAATGGAATCGCAAATTTTACTATTGGACAAAGAAAAGGAATTAAAGTTTCATCTTCCAATCCTTATTTTGTAGTAAAAATAAATCCTGAAAAAAATCAGGTTATTATAGGTTCAAGAGAAGATTTGTTAGTTAGAAATATATGTTTAAAAAATATCAATTTATTGTGTGATAGTGATGAGCTTGAAGGGGATTTTTTAGTTAAAGTCAGATCTACTGGCAATCTTCTTCCATGCAAAATTACAAACTATGGTAAAAATATAAAACTTCTTAATGGTGAAGCCGGCGTATCACCCGGACAGGCATGTGTGTTTTACAAGAGTGATGATGTTGGTGTAAGAATTTTTGGTGGTGGCTGGATAGAAAAAGCTGAAAAATAATTATTTCTTTTTATTTTTTCTTCTATTTCTTCTTCTTTTAGAGCCAATTTTTCTTCGACCCCTATGTTTTTTTGGGTAACCCATTTTATGTCTTTCTATTCAAATTGAAGTTGTATTTAGCAGATATTTATTTTAAATACCAGTGACAATCATGAGTAAAGCAACTAATGATAAAGCCAATTTAAATTTTGTTACCACTGAAAAAACAGTGAATAAAAACGTTAATTTCTTTAACTTAATGAAACAAAGATCCAATGAAGAAAAAAAAGAAAAAATTCAAAATTTCTTTTTTGCATGTTTAGCAGTTACTTTTATCATCTTGTTTGTTGCAATTATTTACGCTTAAGTTAAAAATTTTGTGTGATTACTGTTGAATTATTTTTAGCGCTTATCACTTTCTATTTTGTAATGTTTTTTACGCCAGGGCCAAATAACATTATGCTAGCAATTTCAGGTATTAAATTTGGGTTTACAAAAACCATTCCTCACATGCTTGGAATTCCCTTGGGCCATGTTACACAAATTGCATTAGTTGCGTGTGGATTTGGTAAATTTTTTCAACTTCACCCAGAGATTCAAAATACACTCAAGATTGTAGGTTGCTCTTATTTATTTTATTTGGCTTATAAAATGATTGGATCATTAAATGTAAATAATAAAAATCAATCTTCAGGAAGGCCAATGAAGATTCATGAAGCTATTTTATTCCAATATTTGAACCCAAAAGCATGGATTGCATCAATCACAGCTACAACATTATTTTTTCCAAATGAAGAAAGTTTTATAAAAGGAGTGCTGTTTTTAACATTGTGCGCACCTATACTTGAACTATTAGCGGTTATTACTTGGACAGGGTTTGGCTCTGCAATAAAAATTTATATTTCAAATATAAAAATTAAAAAATTTATTGAAATTTTAATGGCCACACTATTAGCAATAACATCATTACAAATTTTGATATGAAGCAAATTTTTGAAGAAATTGAAATAAAAACGAATGGTCAAAATCTAATTGATATTACTACAGCTATTATAGAGCTCCTTAACAAATCAAAAATTAATAATGGCATTATCAACCTCAGTATTTTGCATACTAGCGCTTCAATTATTGTTCAAGAGAATGCTGATCCTGATGTTCAAACAGATCTTTTAAATTTTTTTGATAAAATTTCTCCAATGGACCCCAAATTGTACACTCATGGTTGCGAAGGTCCTGATGATATGCCCGCACATATCAAGACCGCCCTCACCAACACGCATCTTACTTTAAGTATAAAGAATCAAAAATTAATTTTGGGTACTTGGCAGGGCATATATATATTTGAACACAGGATTAATAGGCAAAATAGAAAGATTTTAGTTCATATTCTGGGTAATTAATTTTGACAAAACTCTAGGAGTCTATTAAACCGCATAATTAAATCATGGTAAAAAGAAAAAAAGTAAAAAAAGTCTCAAAGAAAAAAACTGTAAAAAGAAAAGCAGTTTCTAAGAACACTTCATCAAATACAAATAAGATTTACTTAGGAATAGCTGCTGCAGTGGTGCTTGTAGTAATTGCTTTTTCTAGTGGAAAGAATAACACCCAGCAATCTCAAAAAACAACAACTCAAAAATCACAAGAAGTTACAGATGTTAAAGATAATAATGTTTCAGATATAAAAGAAACTAAAGAAATTAAAGCAAAATTTCCTGATAAAAAATTGAATATCCCAAAAAAGAAAAAAGCTATCAATCAAACAAGATTCAATGAAAAAGAAGTAGTGATAAGGTTTGCAACGCTTGATTATAACAGTAATAAAAAAATATCTTTAAGTGAATACTTGTTTTATTTCAAAAATAAAGATCAAGGTAGAAAGCAATTCAAAACTATTGATAAAAATAAAAACAGATCAATAAGCTATGAAGAGTATCTAGCTTTTAAAAAAAGATAGCAGCTCAAAACAAATTTCTAATTCAATTGACATTTAATATCTCATAGTACATTTTCTATAAATTATGTTTTTAGATAAATTATTTTCTGCTTTTTCAAGCACGAAAGATGTAACGATTGATCAAACTTTAGTTAATGGTCAGTTGTACAAATTTATAAATTCAGAAGTCCTTCAAGGAACTGATGTTACAGAAAAAGAGTTTTGGGACGGTTTTATAAAGTATGCAAATGAACTGTCTTTGGAGAATAAAGACCTTTTAAATAAGAGAGAAGAAATTCAAAAAAAATTAGATGATTGGCATAAACAAAATAAAGGCAATATTGATATTGAGCAGTATAAAAAATTTTTGAAAGATATTGGTTATCTAGTCGAAGAAAAAGAAAAGTTTCAAATTGAAACTTCCAATGTTGATGATGAAATTGCCAAGATTGCTGGCCCTCAATTAGTTGTACCTATCGATAATGCTAGATACGCACTAAATGCTGCAAATGCTAGATGGGGAAGTTTATATGACGCTCTTTATGGAACAGATATTATTAATGAGGAAAATGGTTGTGAAAAATCTGGAGGATACAATCCAAAAAGAGGAGACCAGGTAATTGCGCTAGGACGTGAATTTTTAGATGTTAACTTTATGTTAGAAAATGAAAGTTGGTCTAATGTTAAAGTGTTCAGCAAGGTTAATAGTGAGTTAAATATTCAGCTAATAAATGGATCTTACACTAAGTTAAAAAATAGTTCGAAATTTGTTGGTTACAAAGGTGATAAAGAAAATTTAACCTCTATATTTTTAAAAAATAACAACCTTCATATAGAAATACAAATAAATGCTAATCACCCCATTGGAAAATCTGATAAAGCAAATATTAGCGATATTATCTCGGAATCTGCAATCTCAACAATTATGGACTTAGAAGACTCTGTTGCTGCGGTGGACGCAGAAGACAAAATTAAATGTTATTCAAATTGGCTTGGCATTATGAAGGGCAACCTTGAAGCAAGAATGCAAAAGAGAGGAAAAACAATAATACGAAAATTAAACGACGATAAAGAGTTTTTAGATACCAATGATAATCCAACCAAATTACACGGTAGATCATTATTATTAATTAGGAACGTTGGACATTTAATGACAAATCCAGCAATTAAATTAAATGATGGCTCCGAAATTCCAGAAGGAATAATGGATGCGTTCATTACTGTTTTGTGCGCTAAACATGATTTTAAATTAAAAAAAAATTCAAGAACAGGATCAGTTTATATTGTGAAACCAAAAATGCACGGACCTGAAGAAGTTGCTTTTGCAGATAAAATATTTTCAAAAGTAGAAGAAGTTCTTAAACTTGAGCCCAATACTATTAAAATTGGCATTATGGATGAGGAGAGAAGAACAACAGTTAATTTAAAAGAGGCAATAAGAAATGTAAAAAATCGTATTGTTTTTATTAATACAGGTTTCTTAGATAGAACTGGAGATGAAATGCACACCTCTTTCGAAGCTGGACCAATGATTTTTAAAGGTGAAATGAAAAAATCTAGCTGGTTGACTACTTATGAAAATTGGAATGTCGACATTGGGTTAGAGTGTGGTTTTTCTGGAAAAGCTCAGATTGGAAAAGGGATGTGGGCAATGCCAGATAGAATGAAAGATATGCTTGAGCAGAAACCTGGTCATCCAAAATCTGGAGCAAATTGTGCATGGGTTCCAT
>CBFHHD010000019.1:0-21541 GCA_965655605.1 Candidatus Pelagibacteraceae bacterium
GAGATCAGAGGTCATAGAAGAACTTATATTGGAAGTTTACCAGGAAAAATTATTCAGATGATGAAAAAAGCTGGAAAGACAAATCCATTAATTTTATTAGATGAGGTTGATAAAATGGGAATGGACTATAGGGGCGATCCATCATCAGCTCTGCTTGAGGCATTGGACCCTGAACAAAACAAAGATTTTAATGATCATTATCTTGAAGTTGATTACGATTTATCGAACGTTATGTTTGTTACCACTGCAAATACTTTAAACATGCCAAGCCCTCTTCTTGATAGAATGGAAATTATTAGACTTGCTGGCTACACTGAGGATGAGAAGTTAGAGATTGCAAAAAAATATTTAATACCAAAACAATTAAAAGATAACGGTTTAAAAAAAGATGAACTTACGATTAACGAAAATGAAATTTACGAAATTATAAGAAGATACACAAAAGAATCTGGTGTTAGAGGTTTAGAGCGTGAGATTTCAAAACTTGCAAGAAAAAGTGTTAAAGAAATTGTTTCAAAAAAATCTGAAAAAGTTCAAATTAATGAAAAAAACTTAGACGAATATTTGGGTGTTAAGAAGTTTAAATTTGGCGAAATTGAAGATGAGGATAAAATTGGTGTTGTTACCGGCCTTGCTTGGACAGAGGTGGGTGGAGAATTATTGTCAATAGAGTCTGTTGTAATGCCTGGGAAAGGAAAATTAGAACACACCGGAAAGCTTGGTGATGTAATGAAAGAATCTATTAAAGCGGCAAAATCTTTTATTAGATCGAGATGCTTAACATACGGGATAATACCGCCAACATTTGAAAAAAAAGATGTTCACGTTCATGTTCCAGAAGGAGCCACACCAAAAGACGGACCTTCTGCCGGAATTGCTATGGTAACTTCAATTGTATCAGCGTTATCCGGTATAGCGGTGAAAAGAGATGTTGCTATGACTGGAGAAGTAACCTTAAGAGGTAGAGTTCTACCAATTGGAGGTTTGAAAGAAAAACTTTTAGCTGCGCTTAGAGGTGGAATCAAAACTGCAATAATTCCAATAGAAAATGAAAAAGATTTAAAAGATATCCCAGAGAACGTAAAACAAGGTTTAAAAATTATACCTGTAAGTCACGTTGATGAGGTTTTAAAAATAGCTTTAATAAAAGAGCTAGACCCTGTTGATTGGATTGATGTTGATATTGTAAAAGATAAAACTAGCAATCATGTAGACCAAAAAAACGCTCACTAAAAATCATAAAATTTGTTTCATCTTTCTAGTTTTGTTGCTATAAGCGCCCCAGTAACCTTAGGGGCGGTTAGCTCAGTTGGTAGAGCATCTCGTTTACACCGAGAGGGTCGGGAGTTCGAGTCTCTCACCGCCCACCACACCTTGGGGGTGTAGCTCAGTTGGTTAGAGCGTCCGCCTGTCACGCGGAAGGTCGCGAGTTCGAGTCTCGTCACTCCCGCCAAAAATATGCAAAATAACTTTGATTTAGCTAAAATGTTCTTTGAAAAAGGAGAGGTTAATTACGCCAACAAAGATTATGTAAATGCAGAAAACAATTTTCAAACGTCTTTAAATTTTTTACCCAACCATATTCCTTCATTAATAAATTTAGGCTTAACAAAAATTAAGCTTAGAAAGATTAAAGACTGTAAAGAAATTATTCAAAAAATTGATTTCAATAATAATGAAGAAAATAATTTAGATATATTGAATTTAAAGTCATTATTTTATGGTGCTTCAAATAGTTTTGAAGAATGTATAAATATTATTGATCAAATTTTATCTCATTCTAAAAATTTAGATAAAAAAAAAATTTCTAAACTTTATTCTTTCAAGGGTGTTGCATATTCTCAATTGGGAGATCATAAAAAAAGTATCACTTACCAAAAAAAAGCAATTGAATTGAATAAAAATAATTTTTCTGCACATTTTGCACTTGGTTGTAGGTATTTGAAAACTGGAAATTTTAAAGACGGTTGGAGGCGCTATGAGTATAGGCTAAAGGAAAATAGCTTAGATGATAGTAAATACCCAACAAACATTACAGATATAAAAAATAAAAATATATTAATTAAATTCGAGCAAGGTTTTGGAGATATAATTCAATTTTCAAGATTTATTAATCTAATTGAAAATTATACTAAAAAGATAGATTTTTTAATTCCAAAAAAATTAAAAAATTTATTTAACTTTAAATATACCCAATTGATTTTTAAAAAAGAAAACAAATATGACTATGAAATTTACTTATGTTCCTTGCCATATCTCTTAAAAATAGATTATGATGATTTGCTAAACACGCCTTATGATAATTTTAAATTAATAAAAAAAAATCAAAAATTATTCAATAGTAAAAGTAAAATTAATATTGGCCTAGCTTGGTCTGGTAACTATTCTTATAAATTTGACTATTTAAGATCTATAAATTTAAAAGATTTAAAACCATTATTTGATAACTCAAGAATCAATCTCGTATGCTTGCAAAAAGATATTAGAGAAAATGATATGGAGTTTTTAAATAAATCAAATATAAAAAATTTAGGTAATATGAGCTTTTCTGAAATTTCAGAAGAAATTATAAAGTTAGATTTAGTGATCTCTTCGTGCACATCCTTATTGCATTTAGCTTCATCATTAAGAACAGAAACATGGGCAATGCTACCTTATTCATCTGATTGGAGATGGTTGGATAAAAAAAGCTACTCACCATGGTACAAAGATTTAAAAATTTACCAAAAAACCAAGCATCAAACCTGGACTGAGCTTGCGAGATTATTAAATGGGGATTTGTCCGAAAAATTTAATTAAATAATATTATTTTTTTAATTTTTTTTGTTCTTCTTTAATCTTAATTTCTTTAGCAGCAATTAAGATTTGTTTCTTAATTTTATTGTTAAAGTTTGAGCTTGATTTTATTGTTTTACATTGATTTTGGTTGTTACATGTTTTGTTAAAAGATTTTACTTGCACTGAGCTAGGCTTTAGTTCATTAGATAAAAATCTAACGGTTATTTTAACACTTTCATTACTATTCTCTGGAGCGTACCAGTCACTTACTATCACCCCACCTGAATAATCCACATTATTTAATGGTATGAAATCTAATGTTGCCAATGAAGCTCTCCATAAAACATTCGAAGATGCAAATTCAAAGGTTGTCCCTCCGCTAACTGCAGATCCAAACAATCCACCCTCCTCATTTGCTTTATCAGTTTTTTTATCAATATTTACCTCAAATCTCTTCTTTTTGCCTGTAATTGGGTCAATATTCTTAGCTTTATCTTTACCAGAGCAACCAATAAGTATTGTTGTTATTAATATTAGGGTAAAATTGAATTTAAAAATTTTCATTTTAAGGCCATTTATCAGGTATTCATTATTTTTGTAAGACTAATTAAACAGTTGTTGTAATTTTGCAACAATTTTTACTTTTTTGCTCATAAACCACTGGATTGTTTGAATTTGAAGTCAAATTGAAAGATATCATTACCTGTTTTCAATTTATTTAACTAACGAAAGGAAAAATAATGAAAAACAAACTATTACTAGGAACTGCTTTAGCAACTTCTTTAGTGGCTGTAAGTACAGCTTCTTTTGCAGATGCAAAAGTTACAGGTTCTGTAGAAATGACGTATAACTCTGTTGAAGATACTTCAAGTAACTCTGACGGAGATATTGGTTCTGAATCAACTGTAAAGTTTGCAGGAACTAAAGATCTAGATATTGGAACAATGACTACTTCTTTCAAATTAGAAGAAGCAGCTATTGAAGCTCCAAATCTTCAAATCAAAAACGGTGACACTACAATTGGTGTAGGTGCTGACTTTGCTCCTAACTTGTCATTCGTTGGTGTACCAACAGTAGGTGACCACGCTGGAACAGTTACTAAAAACGTATCTACTTCGTTATTAGAAACTACAGAAGGTGGTGGAACTATCAAAAACGCTAATGGTCTTTTATTAGCTCAAAGTTTTGATGGTGGAAAATTATCTGCTTACATCGTACCTTCAATGGGTTCTACACAATCGGGTGGATCTGACTCAGGTTTATCTGCTGCAGCTGATGCAGGTTCAGCTTACAACTTGATGTTCTCAGGTAACCTAGGTATGGATGGCTTGTCAGTGAAAGCTGGTATTAACGATCAAACTGGTAAAGATGGTAATGCTGATGGTAGTGCAACTAACATTGGTATATCTTACAACTTTGGTCAGTTTTCAGCTGGTGTACAACAAGTCAATCTTGAAAACGTAGATACTGCTGCGAACCAAGATGAGTATGAAACTACTTCAGTTGGTGTAGCATTTGCTGCTAATGACAACCTATCTTTCTCAGTAAATATGTATGAGACTGACGGTGACACTAACGGTACTGACTTAGCTAACAAAGAGGAAGCTACTATGGTAGCTGTAGGTTACTCTTTAGGTGGTCTAGGTCTAGAAATCTCATTCGCTGAGATCGAAGACATTGCTGGTACTGCTGGTGATGACGGAGATGCATTCCAAATTAGAACTGTAGGTAAATTCTAGTAATTTATTTATAGGTTTAATTTAATTAAAGACCCGCATATAATGTATGCGGGTCTTTTTTTATGTCTGATGTAAAAATTTTTAACAAACTTTTAAATTATATTTCAAATCTTGATTTAAAAAATTTTGAAATTGAAATTAATCAACTTTTTCAAATTAAAGAAAACCGTTCAAACCCAAGCCTTTTAAATTTGTATGGGTTATTTTTTGAAGCAAAAAAAGACCCTAGTAAGGCGGTAAATATATTCTTAAAATGCATACAGATTAACGCTGATTATGCACCACCTTACTTTAATCTTGGCCGTATCTATTATTCTAATGGCATGTTTGAAAACTCAATCAACTTTTTAGACAAGCATATTGCAAAAGACCAATCAATTTTCGAATCTTATGATTATTTGGCAAAATCCCATTATCAAAGACATGAGTATACTGACTCTATAAAAATCCTAGAACTTGTTTTAGAAAATTTCAAAAACCAACTATCTAATAAACAGTCAGCTTATGTATATAATTTTTTAGGAGCAAATTATAATCTTGATCGACAATCTGATAAGTCAATAGAGTTTTATAAAAAGGCCTTAGATTTTGACGAAAAAAATATAAATACAATAACTAATTTGGCTAATGCTTTTAGGGCTCTTGGAAAGATAGAAGAGGCGGTTAGCTATTTTAATCAAGGGTTAAAATTAGACCCTATAAATCCAAAAATTCATAAAGATCTATCTTTAATTACTAAATATAAAAATCAGGATAATGCTCATTTGCAAAGCATGATTTCAGCCTTTAATGACAATAAAACAAATGAAAAAGGCAAAGAAATATTAGGGTTTGCCATCTCTAAAGCTTATGACGATTTGAAGGACCCAAAAAACGCAAGTAAATATTTAGTTGATGCGAATAAAAATCGAAGAAAAGATTTTAATTATAGCGCAGAAATTGATGTTAAAGAGCTTCACTTTCACAAAAAAATATTTGGTAATACTAAATTTGCATTAGATGACTCTGTAAGCACGAAAGCTATTACCCCAATATTTATTTTAGGTATGCCAAGATCGGGGACAACCTTGATAGAACAAATAATCTCATCCCACAGCAAAGTAACGGCGGGTGATGAAATTGCCTTTATGGCTGATTCAGTCAAACATAACATTGTGCATAAGGATACTGAAGAATTTGAAATAAAATATGAGGGAAGTGAAAAACTATATTTAACTAAAATAAATGAAGAATACTTAAAACAATTAAAAAAAATCTCTAAAGATAATAAAATTGTAACTGATAAAATGCCACTAAACTTTAAACTGGTGGGATTGATTAGGAATTCCATTCCAAATGCTAAAATAATCCACTGTGTAAGAGATGGTAGAGATACTTGCCTTTCTATTTACAAAAATAGTTTCGAGGCTAATGCAATGCCGTGGGCTTATGATCAGGAAGAGCTTTCAAATTATTTCAATGTTTATTCTGAGTATATGAAATTTTGGAAAAAAACATTTACTGATTTTGTTTTTGATCAAAATTACTATAATTTAATTAATGATACTGAAAACCAAATAAAAAGATTATTAGATTTTTGTGATTTGGATTTTGAAGAAGGTTGTTTGAAATTTTATGAAAGTAAAAGAGCAGTTAATACAGCCAGCACCGCTCAAGTTCGACAGCCTATCTACGGTAACTCTATAGATTTGTGGAAAAGTTATGAACCTTATTTTCCAGAGTTGTTTAAAAATATAAAAAATTATAGCTTAAATTAATTTGCTCTTAATGTTGTCAGAGCCGATGCTACAGATGTTGAAACATTTAAACTTTCAATTTTTTTATTAATGTCTATCTTTACCAAATGATCACAGTTTTTCTTTACCAAATCTCTGAGACCATTTCCTTCAGACCCAAATACTAAAACATTTTTTTTACTTAAAACCTGTTTATTGAAAGTTTGTTCTGAGCCACCATCAAAACCATAAAACCAAAAACCTTTATCTTTTAAATCTTTAAAAAGATTTATTACATTGGAAGTTAAGAATATATTTATAATATCCATACCTCCACTTGCCGTTTTGTTTAAAAGTATATTTTCAGGTGTAATATCTTTTTTATTAATTATAATGTGATTTACATTGAATGCGCAGGCAGTTCTCACAATGGCCCCAATATTTCTTTGGTCACTTAACCCGTCGAGCATTATCAAGTTATCCTCTTGAAACAAATCTGATTTATTGCTTGTGTATACCCTTTCTATTTCTGCAAAATATCCTTGGTGAGAAATATCAGAATATTTATCTAAAATTTTAGAAATTTCTTGACCACCAACCTCACTAATTAATGGGTGATATTTCTTTGGTATATCTTTTGAATTCTCCAAGTTTTGTAGAAGTATTTTAGATATGCGATTTTTTTTATTTAATAACGCAGAAATTACGGTGTGTTTGCCGGCTATCCAGAATTTAGACATTAAAAGTTCTTATATCTTTATTTAAAGTTTTTTGTTTATTTATAATATTAATTTACATATAAAGCAGTTTCTCTCAAATGGAGGGGTACCAAAGCGGTCAACTGGGGCGGGCTGTAAACCCGCTGACTTCGGTCTTCGAAGGTTCGAATCCTTCCCCCTCCACCAAAAAAAAACAGCTTGAATTAGAGTGTTAAATAGGTAAATAGCCCCTTTACGCGGGTGTAGTTCAGTGGTAGAACTCCAGCCTTCCAAGCTGGTTGCGTGAGTTCGATTCTCATCACCCGCTCCAGAATGGAACAATAATAATTAGGAGATAAAAATAAGATGTCAAAAGAAAAATTCGATAGATCGAAACCCCATTGTAACATTGGAACAATCGGACACGTTGATCATGGTAAAACAACTTTAACAGCTGCTATTACCAAAGTAATGTCAGAAAAAGGTGGAGCAAATTTTGTAGCATACGACCAGATTGATAAAGCTCCAGAAGAAAAAGAAAGAGGAATTACAATTTCAACAGCTCACGTAGAGTACGAAACTGAAAAACGTCATTATGCACACGTTGATTGTCCAGGTCACGCAGATTATGTAAAAAACATGATTACTGGTGCCGCACAAATGGATGGTGCAATTTTAGTTGTGAATGCTGCTGACGGACCTATGCCTCAAACAAGAGAGCATATTCTTTTAGCAAGACAAGTTGGTGTACCTGCCATCGTTGTTTTTTTAAACAAAGTTGACACTGTACAAGATAAAGAATTATTAGAATTAGTAGAAATGGAAATTAGAGAACTGTTGACATCATATCAATTTCCAGGAGATACAATTCCAATCATTAAAGGATCAGCACTAAAAGCAATCGAAGGTGATGCTGAACTAGGTGTTAAGCCAATTGAAGAGTTAATGAAAGCTGTAGATGAAACTATCCCACAGCCTGACAGACCAAAGGATAAGCCGTTCTTAATGCCAATTGAGGATGTTTTCTCAATCTCAGGCAGAGGAACAGTTGTTACAGGAAGAGTTGAGTCTGGTGTTGTAAATACAAATGATGAATTAGAAATCATTGGAATTAAAGACACTCAAAAAACTGTTTGTACTGGTGTAGAGATGTTCAGAAAACTTCTTGATACGGGTGAAGCTGGTGACAACATTGGTGCACTTTTAAGAGGTATCGATAGAAATCAAGTTGAAAGAGGCCAAGTCCTTGCAAAACCTGGATCTATTAAACCACATACAAAATTTGAAGCACAAGCATATATTTTAAAAAAAGAAGAGGGTGGAAGACACACTCCTTTCTTTACAAAATATAGACCTCAGTTTTATTTTAGAACAACTGATGTCACTGGTGAAGTTACTCTCCCAGAGGGTACAGAAATGATTATGCCAGGTGATGATGCTAAAATGACAGTTACTTTGATCAATCCGATTGCAATGAACGATGGTTTGAAATTTGCAATTCGTGAAGGTGGAAGAACTGTAGGAGCTGGTGTAGTTACAAAAATTGTAGAGTAAGCTTCATTAAAACATAGAAGGAGTGTAGCTCAATTGGTAGAGTACAGGTCTCCAAAACCTGGGGTTGAGGGTTCAAGTCCCTCCGCTCCTGCCAATTAGGTGAATAAAAAATGCAAAATCCGATTAATTTTTTCAGATCTGTAAAGCAAGAGGCTCTAAAAATTACATGGCCCACTCAAAAAGAAGCTTTGATGGGATCAATTACCGTAATATTTATGGCAATTATTGCCTCCCTATTTTTTTTGCTGTTAGATCAAATTTTTAAATCAGGATTGGGATTTTTGTTAGGATAATTTATGGAGTGGTACATCGTTCAAGGACATGCAAACGTTGAAAAAAAGATATCAGAACAAATAAAAGATGAGCTTGAAAAGGCCGATCTTGGAAAAAATTTTGGCGAGGCCCTTGTGCCAACCCAAGATGTAACAGAGATTAAAAAAGGCAAAAGATCTATTGTTAAAAAGAAGTATTTTCCAGGTTACATATTAGTTAAGCTAGATATGAATAATGACGTTTATCATGTTATTAAAAACTTAAAGAAAGTTAGTGGCTTTTTAGGTCCTCAGGGCAAGCCTTCTCCGATATCACAGGATGAGGTTAACAAAATTCTAGGAAATATGGAGGAGAGTGTAGCTAACCCGTCTTCTGCGATTACATTCCAAATTGGTGAGCAAGTAAGGGTTTGTGATGGCCCATTTGCCTCATTTAATGGCTCAATTGAAGAAATTGATGAAGATAAATCTAGACTTAAGGTCTCAGTTTCGATATTTGGTAGGCCGACGCCAGTGGATTTAGATTATTCTCAGGTGGAAAAGGTTTAATATTATGGCTAAAGAAATTACAGGTTATTTAAAATTACAAATCAAAGGTGGACAAGCAAATCCTGCTCCTCCTGTTGGTCCTGCGTTGGGTCAAAGAGGTATAAATATCATGGAATTTTGCAAAGCATTTAATGATAAAACAAAAGATAGAATGGGCCAGCCCGTTCCAGTTGTGATTACAGTTTACAAAGACAAAAAATTTGATTTTATAATCAAAACACCCCCAGCATCACACTTAATTAAAGAAGCTATGAAATTAAAATCAGGATCCAAGGAGCCTGGAAAAAATATAGTGGGTTCAATTTCTAAGGACCAATTAAAAAAAATTGCTGAAGCTAAAATGAAAGATTTGAACGCCTTTGATATTGAAGAGGCTATAAAAATTATTGCTGGATCAGCAAGGTCAATGGGGATTCAGGTTAAAGATTAATTATGGCTAATTCAAAAAAATCAAAAAGATACCAGTCACTTTTAAAAGATTTAGATCAGACAAAAGCTTTTAAAATTGAAGAAGCGATTAAACTGATTAAAGATAGATCAAAAACTAAATTCGTAGAGTCTATTGATATGAGTTTAAACCTTAACATGGACAAATCTAAAACAGATCAAACACTAAGAACCACAGTTGATCTGCCTCATGGTAACGGCAAAAAGATTGATATTGCTGTGATTTGTTCAAATGATAAAATTGAAGACGCCAAAGCATCTGGAGCCAGTAAAGTTGGATCAGATGATTTAGTGGAATCTATAAATAATGGTAAAATTGATTTTGATATTTTAGTTTGTACGCCAGATATGATGTCAAAAGTGGGTAAACTTGGTAAAGTTTTAGGTCCAAAAGGTTTAATGCCAAACCCTAAGTTTGGAACGGTTTCACCAGATGTAAAAAAAGCAGTTGAAGACATCAAAAAAGGAAAAGTAGAAATAAGATGTGATAAAGATGGTAATTTATCCTTATCGATTGGTAGAGCAAACTTTGATGAGAATAAATTAATTGAGAATTATAAAAGTGTTTTAGAAGTAGTTGAAAAGGAAAAACCGTCAGGATCAAAGGGTAATTTTATTAACTCTTCTTTTATAACAAGCTCTATGGGCCCTTCAACAAAGGTAGAATTGTCAGGAGTATAAAGTGAACAGGTCTGAAAAAACAACATACATTGAAAACTTAAAAAAGGACTTAGAGTCAAATAGTGCCATGATGGTGTATCATTATGAAGGATTAAATGTTGATCAGCTTGATGAATTAAGAGAGAAAATGAGAGAAGCTGGGGCTTTATTAAAGGTTACTAAAAATAGAATTACAAAATTAGCCGTAAAAGACACTTCGTATTCTGAGGCAGAAAATTTGTTTACTGGCCCAACAGGTGTTGCGCTATCTAAAGATCCAATAACTTTAGCAAAAATTTTAGTAAAATTTCAAAAATCTCACGATAAATTAAAGATTGTTGGTGGAATTATGGACACCAAGTTACTTGCACCATCTGATGTTGCGGAGATTGCGACATTACCGACCTTGGATGAGGCAAGAGGCAAAATCGTTGGGCTTTTACAGGCACCTCAACAGAAAATTTTAAGTATTTTACTTGCGCCAGGCCGAAAAATAGCTAATTTAGCGCACGCAAAAAGTTTGAAAAAAGATTAACTTAAGGAAATAAAAAAATGGCAGATCTAAATAAAATCGTTGACGAACTATCAACATTATCAGTTATGGAAGCAGCAGAACTTTCAAAATTACTAGAAGAAAAATGGGGTGTTACAGCAGCAGCTCCAGTTGCAGCAGCAGCTCCAGCAGCAGGTGGTGGTGAAGCAGCAGAAGAAAAAGATGATTTCTCAATCGTATTAGCAGAAACAGGCGGAAATAAAATTGGAGTAATTAAAGAAGTAAGAGCATTTACTGGTCTTGGTTTAAAAGAAGCTAAGGATTTAGTTGAAGGTGCGCCTAAAGAATTAAAGTCAGGTGTAAATAAAAAGGATGCTGAAGAAGTTAAGAAGAAGTTCGAAGCAGCCGGCGCTAAGATTGAATTAAAATAGTTAACTAGGAATTTTTTAACCTGATTAGATTATTTTTAATCAGGTAATAATATATATGGAATTATCTTTTACTGATAAAAAAAAGATCAGAAAGAGTTTTGGTAAACTCGAAAATATAGTGAATATTCCAGACTTAATTGAAGTTCAAAAAAAATCTTACAACAGTTTCTTAGAATTTAATAATGACAACATATCAGGTCTAGAGAAAGTATTTCAAGAAGTTTTCCCTATCGAAGATTTTGCCGGTTTGGCTACAATCGAATATGTAAGTTACAGATTTGAAAAAGAAAAATATGATGTTGAAGAATGTAAACAAAGAGGTTTAACTTACTCTGCACCATTAAAAGCCAGCCTTAGATTAGTTTCATACGATGTGAACGAGGAAGAGCAAACCAAACAAATACTTTCAGCTAAAGAACAAGAGGTTTATATGGGTGATCTCCCACTTATGACGCCACGTGGAACCTTTGTTGTAAATGGTATTGAAAGAGTTGTTGTTAATCAGATGCATAGAAGCCCGGGAATTTTTCTTGATCACGATAAGGGAAAAGGACACTCTAGTGGAAAGTTATTATTTAATTGTAGAGTTATCCCATATAGAGGCTCTTGGTTAGATTTAGAATACGATATTAAAGATATTTTGTATTTTAGAATTGATAGAAAGAAAAAAATTCCAGTTTCAACATTACTAATGGCTTTAGGCCATCCAAGAGATGAGCTTTTAAATTTATTTCATGAAAAAATAAAATTTGATTTTGTAGATAAGGATAAACTTAAGACTAAGTTTATCCCACAAAGATATAAAAATTATAAACTGAAATATGATCTTGTTAATGCGGACACAAATAAAAAAATTCTTAAAGAAGGGACAAAAGTAAATATCCCAGTTGCAATGAAATTGCAAAAAGAGGGTGTCAAAAATATTTATGTATCTGAGGAAGAATTGATTGGAAGGTATTTTTCAGATGACATTTTCAATGAAAAAACTGGTGAAATTTACTTTGAATCTGGTGATGAAATTACTGAAGAAAGCATTGAAAAGCTAAAAGCTTTAAAAATCAAATCATTTAATTTATCTGAAATAGACGGTCTGAATATTGGTTCTTATCTAAGAAACACACTTGTGGTTGATAAAAATAACAATGCAGAAGAAGCTGTTATGGATATATATCGAATTCTTCGTCCAGGTGAACCGCCAACAATCGAGACATCTAGGAATTTGTTTAACAATTTATTCTTTAACAATACAAGATACGACCTTTCTGAAGTTGGGAGAGTAAAATTAAATTCAAGATTAAATCTAGATTGTGACCCAAAAATTACAGTTTTAAGAAAAGAAGATATCTTAACTATTGTTGGAACTATGCTTAGATTAAAAGACGGAAAAGAAGAAGTTGATGACATTGATCACCTTGGAAATAGAAGAGTAAGATCTGTGGGAGAGTTAGTAGAAAACCAATTTAGAATTGGTCTTGTTAGAATGGAAAGGGCAATTAAAGAAAAAATGTCATCTGTTGAAATTGATACAGTCATGCCTCAAGATTTAATAAATTCAAAACCAATTGCAGCTTCATTAAAAGAGTTTTATGGTCAATCTCAACTTTCACAATTTATGGATCAAACCAATCCGTTATCTGAAATTACTCATAAAAGAAGAGTATCAGCATTGGGCCCAGGAGGTTTAACTAGAGAAAGAGCTGGATTTGAAGTTAGGGATGTGCACCCAACTCATTATGGAAGAATTTGTCCAATTGAAACTCCTGAAGGACCAAACATTGGTTTAATTAATAGTTTGGCAACTTATTCAAGAGTAAACAGATATGGTTTTATAGAAAGCCCTTATAGATCTGTCAAAAATGGAAAAGTCACTAAAGAAATTCATTATCTATCTGCTATGGAAGAAGGAAGATATACAATTGCTCAAGCAAACTCACCTCTAAATAATGACGGAACGTTTAAAGATGAATTGATTTCGTGCAGAAGAAACTTGGGTTTTGAATTAGCAAAACAAGAGAACATTGATTTTATGGACGTGTCTCCTAAACAAGTTGTTTCAGTTGCTTCAGCGTTAATACCATTTTTAGAAAATGATGATGCGAACAGAGCTTTAATGGGGTCAAACATGATGAGACAGGCTGTGCCATTAATTAAAAATGAATCTCCATTAGTTGGTACGGGAATTGAAAAAGACGTAGCGCTAGACTCTGGCGCAACAATAATAGCTAAAAGAGACGGTGTAGTTGAAAAAATTGATGGCAAGAGAATTGTAGTAAAGGTTACAGCAGATAAAGATTTAACAAAATCTGGAGTAGATATTTATAACTTATTAAAATTCCAAAGATCTAATCAAAATACCTGCATTAATCAAAGACCTTTGGTCAAAGTTGGTGATGTAATTAAACAAGGTGATGTGATCGCAGATGGCCCTTCTACTCAATTGGGTGAATTGGCTCTTGGAAAAAATGTTACTGTAGCTTTCATGCCGTGGCTTGGGTACAACTTTGAGGACTCGATTTTAATTTCAGAAAGATGCGTTTCAGAAGATGTGTTTACATCAATCCACATTGAAGAGTACGATGTTATGGCTAGAGATACAAAGCTTGGTCCGGAGGAAATTACTAGAGACATTCCTAATACAAGTGAAGAGGCTTTAAGGAATCTAGATGAGTCTGGAGTCACATACGTTGGAGCCGAAGTTAAACCGGGTGATATTCTTGTTGGAAAATTAACCCCCAAAGGTGACACAAAAGTAACATCAGAAGAAAAGCTTTTAAGAGCTATTTTTGGTGAAAAAGCTACAGATGTTCGAGACACATCTTTGAAAATGCCATCTGGTACAGGCGGAACTGTTGTGGAAGTTAGAGTTTTTAACAGACACGGTATTGAAAAAGATGAAAGAGCTTTATCCATTGAAAAATCTGAGATCGAGGCTGTGATGTCAGATAAACAAGCTGAAGACTCGATACTTGAACTGAATATTAAAAACAGAGCACAAGAAATAATTTCAAAATCTAGTTTGGCTGAAGATTTTAAAGGCCACTCTAAGGGGACAAAATTAGATAATGAAACTATGAAGGCATTAACACTAGCAGACGTTCTAAAAATAAATCTAGATGACAAACAATCTAACGAGAATTTGTCGTCACTAAAAGATCAATTTAATAAAGCAAAAAAAGATATTCAATCAAGATTTGAAGATAAGGTAGATAAAATTGAAAGAGGTGATGAGCTATTACCTGGCGTGATGAAGATGGTTAAAGTTTTTGTTGCGATGAAAAGAAAGCTACAACCGGGTGATAAAATGGCTGGTAGACATGGAAACAAAGGAGTTATTAGTAGAATTGTTCCCGTAGAAGACATGCCTTATATGGCAAACGGTAAGCCAGTTGATGTTTGTCTTAATCCTCTTGGAGTACCAAGTCGTATGAATGTTGGGCAAATTTTAGAAACACACCTAGGTTGGGCTTGTTCTGAATTAGGTGAGAAAGTAAAAAACCTTTATAATGAATATAAACTTCAGCAAAAAACATTTGATCAAGCAAAAGATGCTTTGAGTAAAATTTATGATAATTCTGAAATCGAAAAAGAGATTAAGAAACTTAAAGAAGATGAAACAAAAGATTTATTAACTAATCTTTCTAGTGGTGTGCCAATTGCTACGCCTGTATTTGATGGAGCTAGCGTCACAGATGTTACTAATATGCTAAAATTTGCAGATTTACCTGAAAGCGGGCAAACAACTTTATATGACGGTAGGACGGGTGAGAAATTTGATAGACAAATAACTGTTGGAATTATTTACATGTTGAAACTATACCACATGGTTGATGACAAGATTCACGCAAGATCAACCGGACCTTACAGTTTGGTTACTCAACAGCCTTTAGGTGGAAAAGCACAGTTTGGTGGTCAACGATTTGGTGAAATGGAAGTTTGGGCTTTAGAAGCATACGGAGCCGCGTACACTTTACAGGAAATTCTGACTGTAAAATCAGACGACGTCGCTGGAAGAACTAAAGTTTATGAAACTATTGTTAAAGGTGATGATGATTTTGAATCTGGCATTCCAGAGTCATTTAACGTGCTAGTAAAGGAAATCAGATCTCTAGCACTAAACTTGGAGTTAAATTAATGAGTAAAGAATTAACAAATTTATTTTCAAAAAAAGTAAACAAACAAGACTTTTCTAAAATTAAAATTTCTTTAGCAAGCCCTGAAAAAATAAAATCATGGTCATTTGGTGAAATAAAAAAACCAGAGACAATAAATTATAGAACCTTTAAACCAGAAAAAGATGGTTTATTTTGTGCTAGAATTTTTGGACCAGTAAAAGATTACGAATGTCTATGTGGAAAATACAAAGGCATGAAATTTCGTGGAATTATCTGTGAAAAATGTGGAACAGAGATCACAAAATCAAATGTAAGACGTGAAAGAATGGGGCATATTGAGCTTTCTACTCCAGTTTCGCATATTTGGTTTTTAAAATCTTTACCAAGTAGAATTGCACTTTGCTTAAACTTAAAACTTAAAGATTTGGAAAAAGTTCTTTATTACGAAAATTTTATTGTAGTTGAGCCGGGTCTAACGAAACTTGAAAGAAATCAAATTATTACTGAAGAAGATTATTTAAAAGCCCAAGATGAATATGGTGAAGACCAATTTACTGCAGGAATTGGGGCTGCAGCCATAAGAGAGTGTTTATCAAATATAGATGTTAATGAAGAAAGAGATAAGCTTAAAGAAGATATAAAAACAATTAATTCAAAAGTTGTATTAGAAAAAACTATTAAGAGATTAAAGCTATTAGAATCATTCGCAGACTCAGGTAATAAGCCAGAGTGGATGGTGCTAACAACTCTTCCTGTTATACCACCGGAATTAAGACCCTTGGTACCACTTGACGGGGGAAGATTTGCAACATCGGATTTAAATGATCTATATAGAAGAGTAATAAATAGAAATAATAGACTTGGTAGATTAATGGATCTTAGAGCGCCTGACATTATTGTAAGAAATGAAAAAAGAATGCTTCAAGAGTCTGTTGATGCCTTATTTGATAATGGAAGAAGAGGTAGGGTAATTACTGGTACTGGCAAAAGACCGTTAAAATCTTTAGCAGAAATGTTAAAAGGTAAGCAAGGAAGATTTAGGCAGAACTTACTTGGTAAGCGTGTCGATTATTCAGGTAGATCTGTAATTGTTGCAGGCCCTGAATTAAAACTTCATCAATGTGGTTTGCCAAAAAAAATGGCTTTAGAGCTTTTTAAACCATTTGTTTATGCACGATTAGATAAACTTGGATATGCTACAACGATTAAGCAAGCAAAAAAAATTGTAGAAAAAGAAAAGCAAGAAGTTTGGGATATATTAGACTTTGTAATTAGACAGCACCCAGTGTTGTTAAATAGAGCGCCAACACTGCACAGATTAGGTGTACAAGCTTTTGAACCAATACTTACAGAGGGCAAAGCTATTCAACTACATCCATTAGTTTGTGCAGCATTCAATGCTGATTTTGATGGTGACCAGATGGCAGTTCACGTTCCTTTAAGTATAGAGGCGCAATTAGAAGCTAGAGTACTGATGATGTCTACTAATAATATTTTACACCCTGCAAACGGCAAACCTATTATCGTACCTTCTCAAGACATGGTTCTAGGAATTTATTATTTATCTCAACAACCTACAGAAGATAAAAAAGATGAAAAACCACAAGGGTATTTTTTAAATACAGACCAAATTATGTTGGCATTAGAAAATAATGACATCAATATTCATAGCAAAATAGTATCTAGATTTGAAACCAAAGATGAAAAAGGTGCGCAGAAATTTGTTAAATACACAAGTACTGCTGGAAGATTTTTATTAGCTAATGTGTTGCCAAAAAATAAAGATATTAAATTTGATTTGGTAAATAAAGTACTGGCAAAAAAACAAATTTCAGAAGTTATTGATGTGGTATTTAGGTTTTGTGGACAGAAAGAAACTGTAATTTTCTGTGACAAGATAATGTCACTTGGTTTTAAAAATGCTTTTAAAGCAGGTATTTCTTTTGGTAAGGATGATTTGATTATTCCAGAAAGCAAAGACCAAATAATTGGTGATGCTAAAAAAATGGTTGAAGAGTATGAAAATCAATATTCTGAAGGATTAATAACAAGAGGTGAAAAATACAATAAGGTAATTGATCAATGGTCAAAATGTACAGATAAAATTGCTTCGGAAATGATGAACATTATTTCATCTCCACAAGAAGATAAAGATGGAAGAGTCAAATCAAATTCAGTCTTTATGATGGCTGACTCTGGAGCTAGAGGATCACCAGCACAGATGAAACAGCTTGCTGGTATGAGAGGATTAATGGCTAAGCCATCGGGTGAGATTATTGAAACACCTATTATCTCAAACTTTAAAGAGGGTTTGACAATTTTAGAATATTTCACATCAACACACGGTGCGAGAAAAGGTTTGGCGGATACTGCCTTGAAAACTGCAAACTCTGGTTACTTAACTAGAAGACTTTGTGATGTTTCGCAGGATGTAATTATTAACGAAAAAGACTGCGGATCTAAGAAATTTGTTGAAATTGCTGAAATAATTGAAGGTGGTAACGTAGTAGTAAGTTTATCTGAAAGAGCACTTGGTAGAAGAGTAGCGGAAGATATTAAAAATGCCTTAACAGGGGAAACTATTGTTAAGAAAAATGAAATGATTGATGAATTTAAGTGTGATGAAATTGAGTCAGCTGGTGTTAAATCTTGTAAAGTTTTCTCAGTAATGACTTGTGAAAGTGAACAAGGTGTTTGTTCTAAATGTTATGGTAGAGATCTTGCTAGAGGAATGCCAGTTTCAATAGGTGAATGCGTTGGAATGATTGCAGCCCAGTCAATCGGTGAGCCAGGAACTCAACTTACAATGAGAACTTTTCACGTTGGAGGAACTGCACAAATTAAAGACGATTCATCTATTGCAGCCCCTGACTCTGGGACTTTAAAAATATCTAATAAAAATTTAGTTGAAGACTCTAGTAAAAATTTAATAATCATGGGAAGAAATATAGAGATTACATTAGAAAAAGATAATACTATTTTTGCATCTTTCAAAGTTCCTTATGGTGCAAAATTATACATTAAGCCTGGCGATGAAGTTAAAAAGGGCCAAAAAATTTGTGACTGGGATCCGTATACGGTTCCAGTAATAGCCGAGACATCAGGTATTGCGAATTACGTAGACCTTGTCGATAGTGTTTCGATTGCAGATAAGACTGATGATACAACTGGTATTTCTTCTAAAATTGTACTTGATTGGAGATCTCAATCAAAAAATTTAGATTTAAAACCAAGAATTACTCTAAGAGATAGTAAGGAAAAAGTTGTTTTAAAAGCGGATGGCAATGAAGCAAGATATTATCTATCACCAGAGACAGTTTTGTCTATTGCTGATGGAGATAAAGTAAATGCTGGTGATGTATTAGCAAGATTACCTAAAGCAACATCTAAGACAAAAGATATTACAGGTGGATTACCGCGTGTTGCAGAATTGTTTGAGGCAAGAAAACCAAAAGATGGAGCAATTATTGCTGAAAGTGATGGTGAAATTATTTTTGGTAAAGAAATTAGGGGAAAACAGAAAATTACAATTCAAGGTAAGGATGGAGTTGAAACCAACTATTTAATACCTAAAGGAAAGCAAATTAACTACAATCCCGGCGAAAAAATTACAAAGGGTGAATACCTTTTGGATGGTAGCCCAGCTCCACATGATATTCTTAGAATTCTTGGAATTGAAGCCTTAACTGATTATTTTGTAAATGAAGTTCAGGATGTTTACAGATTACAAGGTGTTATGATTAACGATAAACATATCGAAGTTATATTAAGACAAATGCTGAGAAAATTAGAAGTTAGAGACCCTGGTGAAAGTAGCATGTTAGCCGGTGAGGTAATGGATAAAATTGATGCAAAACATCTAAATGATAAATTAAAAGCAGAAGGCAAAAAACAAATAGAGTTTGATCCTGTAATGCTTGGAATTACAAGAGCTTCATTGCAGACTAAGTCGTTTATATCTGCAGCATCTTTCCAAGAAACAACTAGAGTGTTAACAGATGCATCAATCAAAGGTAAAGCAGATGATCTGAAGGGTTTGAAAGAAAATGTTATTGTTGGGCGTTTAATACCTGCGGGTAGCGGTCAATCTAGGCAAAAATACAATAAAATTGCCAAAGATAAAGACCTTGAACTTCAGAATAAAATGGCAAGTGAAGCTATTAGCTCCGAAGCAGAGACAGAGCCAGCAGAAGCTTAAAATAGTCAATAAATACATAGAATATTAAAGATATTTATTTTCACAAATACACAAGCAATAGTTGACGTTGGTCAAATAATCAGTATTAATAGCCCACTTTTTAAGGTAGCACGTAAAGCTATGTTGGCTTTAAACTACTACCAACTGCTTACCTAACTGTTCCCTTAAAAAGATTTTTATATGCCAACTATAAACCAGTTATTGAAGAAAAAACGTGTTAAGCAGATTGTAAGGAATAAAGTTCCTGCACTACAAGCTTGTGCTTTAAAGCGTGGTGTTTGTACAAGAGTTTACACGACCACCCCAAAGAAACCGAATTCAGCTTTAAGAAAAGTTGCAAGAGTTAGGCTGTCTAATGGTTTTGAAGTGACCGCATATATTCCAGGTGAAGGCCATAATTTGCAAGAGCACTCTGTTGTAATAATTAGAGGCGGAAGAGTAAAAGATCTTCCTGGTGTACGTTATCATGTTGTAAGAGGTTTGCTAGATACCCAAGGCGTTGCAAACAGAAAACAACAAAGATCTAAATACGGCGTGAAGAGGCCCAAGTAATGTCTAGAAGAAGAAGACAAGCTAAAAGACAAGTCGTTGATGATCCAATCCATGGTTTAAAATCAATTTCAAAATTTATAAATGCACTTATGATAGGTGGAAAAAAAACCACTGCGGAGAAAATTTTTTACAATTCGTTTAATTTAATCAAAGATAAATCAAAAGAAGATCCTGCCAAAGTTTTTAGTGAAGCAATCAAAAATGTTAAACCTAATTTAGAAGTAAAATCTAGAAGAGTTGGTGGAGCAACATATCAAGTTCCTGTAGAAGTTAGAGCTGAAAGAGGACAAGCTCTAGCAATAAGATGGCTACTTGCTGCCGCAAAAAAACGTGGTGATAAAACAATGCAAGAACGACTGATGAAAGAATTTCTAGATGCATCTACAAACAAAGGTTCAGCAATCAAAAAAAGAGAGGATACACATAAAATGGCAGAGTCAAATAAAGCTTTTGCGCATTTTAGGTGGTAATAGTTTATGTCAAAAGTTTACGCAAAAGATAAATATAGAAACATTGGTATCATGGCGCATATTGATGCTGGCAAAACTACTACAACTGAAAGAATTTTATATTACACAGGTAAATCTCATAAAATTGGTGAAGTTCATGATGGTGCTGCAACGATGGATTGGATGGAACAAGAGCAAGAAAGAGGTATAACAATTACTTCTGCCGCAACGACTTGTTTTTGGAACGACCATAGAATTAATATTATTGACACTCCAGGACACGTTGATTTTACAATTGAAGTTGAAAGGTCTTTAAAAGTTTTGGATGGTGCGGTTACAGTATTTGATGGTGTTGCTGGTGTTGAGCCTCAATCAGAAACAGTATGGAGACAGGCTGACAAATACAAAGTACCGAGAATGTGCTTTGTTAATAAATTAGATAGAACAGGTGCAGATTTTTATCGATGCGTTGATATGATTAAAGAAAGGCTAGGTGCAACCCCATTACCTTTGCAGATCCCAATCGGAGCAGAAGCTGATCTTAAAGGTGTTGTGGACCTTGTTAAAATGAAAGGTTTAGTTTGGGAAGCTGAAGACTTGGGTGCAAAATTTAATGAAGTGGAAATTCCAGCTGACCTTAAAGAAAAGGCAGAAAAATATAGAAAAGAATTAGTAGAAACGGCTGTAGAGCAAGATGAAAAATTAATGGAAGCTTACCTGGATGGCAAAGAAATTAGTGAAGCTGATTTAAAAGCTTGCATTAGAAAAGGTACGTTAGACTTTAGTTTTGTTCCTGTTCTAACGGGTTCAGCATTTAAAAACAAAGGTGTACAACCTTTATTGGATGCGGTTATTGATTATTTGCCTAGTCCATTGGATGTAGGAGAGATTAAA
>CBFHHD010000020.1:0-3164 GCA_965655605.1 Candidatus Pelagibacteraceae bacterium
ATGATAAGTAGAGGAAAGGGTTATCTAGATACTCCCGATAATGTAAAGCATGTTGGGTTTTGGGTCAGGCTTCTAGCATCTGGTATAGATTTATTGCTTTTTACATTTCTAAGCTTTGCAATAATTTTTACTATTGCTTTTGTAACATCGGGAGAATTAGATCAGGGAAATTTAAAAAATTTACAGCAAGGCCAATTTGGTAGTTATGTAGAGGTTGCATTTATTTTATCATATTTGTTATACGCCGGAATTATGCAGTCATCAAAATTACAAGCCACATTTGGTATGATGGTGTTTAGATTTAAATTGTGTGATCATAAATTCCAAAAAGTTGGATTTTTCAGGGTTGTTTTGAGAGAACTGGCAACTTATTTTTCAGCCCTTATTTTTTGTATTGGGTTTTTGATGATTGTTTTTACGAAAAAGAAACAAGCTCTACATGACAAATTATCAAAAACTTTTTGTGTCAAATATCCTAAAGACTTTAACCCAGAGGAAATTAATGACACCAATCAAGACGAAGATAAAAATGAAGAAGAAGATGAAGATAAACTGGGCAGTAAGTTTGTTAGTTTTTTAGTTTCAATTTTATCTATTCCAATCTTTTTACTAGGCTCTTTTGCTGCCAATTATGCAATTGATAAATTTTTTACCCAATACGAATCTGTTATCGTACCAATGCTCGAAAGTACTGGATTTTATGATTGGATTTATCATTTGTCTAAAAATATATTTGTTGGCGTAGTTGCAACATCTTTTTATGTTGGTGGAATTAAACTGTTGTACAAAAAAACAACAAGAGGGGCTGCGTCAATCCCAATATCAATTTATTTTACTGTAATGGCGTCTGTAACAATTTTAGTTTTTTTCTCAGATTATATCTCTGAATTTATTGAAATACCCAATAACTTGATAGATAAAATTAAAGTATCCGATGCTTCCATTGAAGAATTAATTGGAGAAGTGTCATATTTCACAGCAGCATTTTTAAGTTTTTTCTTAATTTTTAAAAAGAAAAAGGTAGATAAGAAAGATGATGAGTAAAACATGAAAAATAAATATGAGGCTATGGTGCTGTCTTGCATTGACCCACGCTGTCAATCAAAAGTTCGCAACCTATTAAAGAAAAAAAAATTAATAAATAAATATAGCTCTTTTACTATAGCGGGCTCTGCAATTGGAGTTACAGCAAAAGAATTTAAAAGTTGGCACGATGTATTTTGGAAAAATTTAGATATATCTGTTAAAATTCATAAAATAAAAAAATTAATAGTACTTAATCATTCAGATTGTGGTGTTGCAAAAATTGTTAATGGTAGAAAAGATTTTTCAATTAAAAATGAAAGAAAAATTCATGAGATATCATTTAAAAAAATTAAATCTAAATTGTTAAAAAAATACCCAAATTTTAAAATTGAATGCAAAATTATAAAAGTCTAAATAATAATTTTGCTTAATTACTAATGACCTGGAAATTTAATTAATGAAAACGTTTTATAGCCTTTTGAGATAAGTTTTTTATTTCCTGGTAAATCAAATAAATCAATAAGAAAAATGTAACCAGCTACTTTGGCATTAGTTTTTTCTATTAATTTTGCTGCAGCTAACGCAGTACCGCCAGTTGCAATTAAATCATCAATTACAAGAACCTTATCCTTTTTTTTCAGAGAGTTTTGATGAATTTCAATGGAGTCATACCCATACTCTAATTTGAACTTTTGAGAAAAAGTTTTACCTGGGAGTTTATTTTTTTTTCTTAAAAGTATTAATGGTTTATTAAGCAAAAAACTTAATACTGATGCAAACACAAATCCCCTCGACTCTATTGCCGCAATCTTAGTGAAAGAAATTTTATGAGAAATCTGCCTCATTTTTTTTACTGAAAAATTAAAAGCTTTTTTGTCCTCTAAGAGTGATGTTATGTCTCTAAATAGTATTCCTTTTTTTGGATAGTTTGGAATACTTCTTATTTTTTTTTCTAATTTCATTTTTAATTTTTTTAATATATTTAAATAGAATGAGCAAATTAGCAATAATTGGTGGCAGTGGACTTTATGATATTAATGGAATTACTAATGAGGAATGGATTACCCTAAACACACCTTGGGGAGAACCATCTGATCAAATATTAAAAGCTAAAATAGAGGGTAAAGAAATTTTTTTTTTACCAAGGCATTCAAGAGGCCATAAAATTAATCCTACTAATATAAATTTTAGAGCTAATATCGATGCTTTAAAACAACTGGGTGTAACTGATATATTATCTGTTTCAGCCGTTGGGTCTTTAAAAGAGGAACTGGAGCCAGGAAAAATTGTTTTAATTGACCAGTTTATTGACAGGACTTTTGATAGAAATAAAACTTTTTTTGACAAAGAGGTTGTTGCCCATGTCTCTATGGCAAAACCAATAAGTCCAGGATTGATTAAAGCCTGCGAGGTAGTATTAAAAAAATTAGAATTTCAATATAAGATGAATGGCACCTATCTCGCCATGGAGGGTCCTCAGTTTTCTTCCCTAGCAGAGTCTAATTTATATCGCTCTTGGGGCTGTGATGTTATTGGCATGACCAATATGCCCGAGGCAAAATTAGCACGTGAAGCGGAGATTAGATATGCATCTGCAGCAATGGTAACGGATTATGATTGTTGGCATGAAGATCATAATGATGTTTCAGTTGAGCAAGTAGTAAAAACTTTAATGAATAATGCAGAAAAAGCAAAAAAAATGATCATTGAATTGGTGAAGGTCTATGAAGATTTTATTGATCCAAAAGATCCTGCAAATAATTGTTTGGATACAGCTATTATTACTGACAAATCTTATTGGACAGAAGAAACGATAGAGAGACTGAAGAATGTTGCTGGCAGAGCAATGAAAAATAAATGAAAATTAACAATAAAAGTTATGTAACCATTTGGCATAATGAGATTAATGATAATGTTTGTATTATTGACCAAACAAAATTACCGTTTGAATTTGCAATCAAAAATTTAGAAACATACCTTGATGGCTTTAACGCTATAAAAAACATGCTTGTAAGGGGCGCACCCTTAATAGGAGCTACTGCAGCTTTTTCATTATTTTTGGCCTCAAAGGAAAATAGCACTATTGAAAATATAAAAGAAAAAGCTCATCACATAAAATCAGCTAGACCAACAGCAGT
>CBFHHD010000020.1:3264-6446 GCA_965655605.1 Candidatus Pelagibacteraceae bacterium
GCCTCAAAGGAAAATAGCACTATTGAAAATATAAAAGAAAAAGCTCATCACATAAAATCAGCTAGACCAACAGCAGTTAATTTGGCGTGGGCGGCTGATAGAGTCTTAAAAAACATTGATAGTAATGATTTAAAAAATTCAATTTTACGTGAATGTAAAAAAATATGCTTAGAAGACATTCAAAAGTCAGAAAAAATTGGTGAACATGGATTAAAAATTATTCAAGATATAAAAAAAGATAAGATAAATATTTTAACTCATTGTAATGCAGGGTGGCTTGCAACAATAGATTGGGGAACTGCAACTGCACCAATATATAAAGCTAGAGATACTGGAATTGAAATGCTTATTTGGGTTGATGAAACAAGACCAAGGAATCAAGGAGCCTCATTAACATCTTTTGAATTAATAAATGAAAATATAGAGCATAAAGTAATTGCCGATAATACAGGTGGGTTATTAATGCAGAAGGGCATGGTGGATTTGTGTATTGTTGGTACAGATAGAGTTAGCAAGAATGGAGATGTCGCTAACAAAATTGGAACTTACTTAAAGGCGCTCGCTGCAAAAGACAACAATGTTCCATTTTATGTAGCCTTACCAGATACTACATATGACAAAAATACTCTTAATGGTAAAGATATACCAATTGAAGAAAGGTCTGAAGATGAATTAAAATATTTAACTGGCCTTGATGATAATGGTAAGATTAAAAAAATAAATATTTTTGCAAATGGCGCAAAAGGTTTTAACCTAGGTTTTGATATTACACCCGCAGAACTAATCACAGGCTTCATTACTGATAAAGGTGTATTTAAACCCGAAGAGTTAGAAAAAATATTTTAATGATCCAGACGAATTTAAAAAAAAAAATAATTAAATATTCGTTATTATTAAATAAAACTAACTTATCTCCCTTGAGATCTGGAAACATATCTATTAGATATAAAAATGGATTTTTAATAACACCTAGTGGAAAAAAATATGATAACTTAAAAGTCAAAGATATAGTTTTTGTAGATTTAAACGGGAATTTTAATAAAAAAAATAATGGACCATCATCAGAATGGAGGTTTCATAAAGATATTTATAAATCAAAAAAAGATTGCAATTCTATTGTTCATTGCCATTCGCAAAATGCTTTAGTTTTGTCCTGTATGAGAAAAAAAATTCCAGCTTTCCATTATATGGTCGCTGTTGCTGGTGGAATTGACATCAAATGTGCAAAATATGCAACTTATGGCACAGCAAAATTATCCAATAATATCATTACAGCACTAAAAGATAGGTCTGCATGTTTGATTGAAAATCATGGGCAAATATCTTTCGCAGAGGATATTTCTGATGCTTTTGAGTTAGCCCAAGAGGTTGAGCATTTAGCCAAGCAATATATTGAGTGTTTAAGAATTGGTTCTCCAAAAATATTATCTAAATCACAAATGAATAAAGTTTTAGCAAAAGTTAAGAATTATAAAAAAAATTAGTAAAAGACTTGATATTAACATTCAGGCGTGTAGTAACCCAATTTAAGAAACGCTAAAAATCTTGTCGAGATCTCTAATGAATAAGGTTTTGAAGTTCAAGCTTTAGCAAGCTTTAATTTTTTTGAAAGAAGGGAAGCCTTATGAATAAAGTGGGCGAGCACATCACTTTAGATTTTCTTGGTGTATATGAAAATCATCCAGCAGAATTTTACGAAAAAATTTTTAAAAAAATAGCAAAGGCAGCCAAGGTAGAAATAGTAAACATTACAAAGCATGTATTTACTCCGCAAGGCGTAACTTTATTATGCCTGTTAAAAGAAAGTCATATGAGTTTTCATACCTTTCCAGAAAAAGGCATTGTGAGTTTTGACTTTTTTACATGTGGAACGGTTAGTCCAAAAGTTTCTCTTGATGTGCTAAAAAATGAATTGCCCCATACATCTGTAATAAAAAAAGATTTTGAAAGAGATACTATTCATCATTACAAAGATATTTATAGCACGGATGGAATAAAGAAATTTTACATGGTTGAAGAAATTATTAGAAATTTTAAGTCTAAAGCCGGTCAGCATATAGAAATATTAAAATTAAGAGAATTTGGAAACGCATTATTTATAGATGGTGAAATACAAGTCGCAGAAAAGGATGAAGCTTTGTACTCCAGTACTTTTGTAAACTCTGGATTAAGTCTTTCTAAAAATAATTCTAGTGCAGCAATTATCGGTGGAGGAGATGGGGGTGTAGCAAGAGAGTGTATCAAAAATAATTTTAATTATGTTGATTGGTTTGAGCTAGATAAAGAAGTTGTAGATGCTTGTCAGCAGTACTTGCCTGAAGTGTTTAAAAATATTCATAAAAGCAATAATGTTAATTGCATTTGGGGTGACGCCTTTAATAATATTACCTCTTCAGAAAATGAAAAATATGATCATCTTTTTATTGATCTCAACGATGACCAATTTTGCATTGACCTTGCAGCTAAGAATATTAAAGAAATAAAAAGGATCACTAGAAAAAATGGTGTGATTACTGCTCAAGTAGGATCAAGAGACAAAAAACCTAAACAAATTGAGAGTTGGAAATCAACTTTAGAAAAAGAATTTGGTAACTCAAAAATTTCTGAAGTGTACATTCCAAGTTTCGATTGTAGTTGGAACTTCATAAGTTCCGTTAATAAATAATGAAATTTAAAGTTGCGTGTTTGCAACTTACATCTAATGACATTCCAGAAGAAAACTTAGATACCGTTTTAGATTTGAGCCATAAGTCTTTTGAACAAGGTGCTGACTTTATTCTTTCTCCTGAAAATACTTTTTTATTAACTTTGGATCATCAAACTATGATTGATAAAGCTGAAGATTCTGAAAATGGAAAATGCATAAATAATATTAAAATATTTGCAAAGACAAAAAAAATTTGGTTTTTAATTGGTGCAACGCCAGTAAAATATGAAAATAAAATTTATAACCGCTCAATATTAATTAATCCAAATGGTGAAATTGTTTCTGTTTATGACAAAATTCACATGTTTGATGTAAATTTACCCAATGGTGAAAGCTATAAAGAATCTAAAAAATTTCAATCAGGGAGCAAATTAATTTCAGCTGATTTACCCTGGGGAAAGGTTGGTTTATCAATTTGTTATGATTTGAGATTTCCAAATCATTATAGGCAACTGATGAAACAAGGATCAATTTT
>CBFHHD010000020.1:6546-19277 GCA_965655605.1 Candidatus Pelagibacteraceae bacterium
AAGGTTGGTTTATCAATTTGTTATGATTTGAGATTTCCAAATCATTATAGGCAACTGATGAAACAAGGATCAATTTTCTTAACAGTACCATCAGCGTTTACAAAAAATACTGGAGAAAGGCATTGGCACACTCTTTTAAAAGCAAGAGCAATTGAAAACTTTTGTTATATATTTGCTCCCGCGCAAACTGGGATTCATTATAACGGAAGAGAAACTTATGGGCATTCTCTTATTATATCGCCAGATGGGAATATCTTATCTGATAAAAAAGAAGAAACAGGTTTTGTAATTTCTGAAATTGATTCAGAATTGCCAACATCTTTAAGATCTCAAATCCCTAGCACAACAATAGATTAATATTTTTCGTAACTTTTAACTTCTGATATGTTTGATCCAGATAGTTTGTTAATATTATTTTTAATTTTAGCACGATTATCATTTTCAATATAAACACTTCTAGCTAATTGTATAAAATTCTCGCCAAATTCTTTTTTTCTTTCACAGTCTCTTTTCCCGTCTTCTATGTCCCAAAGTTTTGTGTTAATTTGCTTTAACTCTTCATAAAGAGATTTGATTTCTACTGTAAACTTAACTTCTTTATCTAAAGTTTCTTTTAAACTTTCTAATTCTTTAGCTACAATTTTTAACTTTTCGGGATCTTGAAGGTTTTTTTGTTTAATCTCTAGAATGCTAATTTTATCCAAAAGCTCACCAGCAGATATTTCCGCAAAAATTTTATTACCTGAATTCATGTGATAGTGATATTAAATTAAATCTTTATGTCAAATATTCTGATTATCAAACATGGATCCCTTGGTGATATTGTTCAAATTTCGGGAGCTTTAAAAGTTATTAGAGAAAACCATCAGAATAAAAAAATTTATATTCTCACTACATCAAAATTTAAAAAACTTTTTGATGGATGTCCTTATCTAGATGAAACTTTAATTGATAGAAGGTTGCCAAGATGGAATTTTTTTTATCTTTTAAAGTTAATAAAAGATATAAAAAAAATGAACTTTGAAATATGCTATGATTTACAAAACTCCTCCAGAACAGAATTTTATAGAAAAAATTTTGGTATTAAAAATTGGTCTTCAACAAAAACAATACTTAATGAGAATGAAACAAAAAAAACTTTTGATAGTGAAGGTGTTATTGAAAGATTTAAAATTCAGTTAGACAGATCTCATTTAAAGAATACCAATGAAGTTCTCACTCCTGATTTTTCATGGGCTATAGATCAAACTTTCAATTTAGAGTATAAAAATTACATTTACTTTTCTCCCTTTGCTTCACCTAAGCATAAAAATAAAATTTGGCCATATTTTCAAAAATTAATAATTCTTATGAAAGAGCATTACCCAGAATATCAAATGATAATATCACCAGGCCCAAGTGAAATTGGAATGGCTCAAAAATTAGATCTTGAAATGATATTACATAATGAAAAACCTACGAGTATTAATCAACTTGCAAAAATTATTAAAAATTCAAAATTTGTAATTTCTAATGATACTGGACCAGCACATTTGGCTGCCCATTTAGGCTGCAAGGGTGTTGCGGTTTTTGGACCACATACATCAGCAAAAAAAGTGAGTATAGAAACAGATAATTTTAAAACTATTGAATGTTCTGATCTTAGCAAATTAACAGTTGAAGATGTTTTTAAAAAAATTCAAATAGAATTTTCTACATAAAAAAATATTTGTAAAAACCAATAATAGAAAAAGGTATTTGCAGAGCAAAATTAGTTAAAACGGCTTTATCTTTATTTATGTAGCCATGTATTGTCCAAGCTACTATTCCAGGTCCGTGAAAAAAAATATTTAGAGGATAGATGTTTAGGTACATTAAAAGTATTCCAATGAACACAAGTGCAGTACCAAGCCATTTTAAATTCTTTTTAACAAATTCCATTATAATAGCTCAATATATTTTTTTATTTGTTTCTCCCAACTAAAATTTTCTGCAAACTTTTTCGCATTACATCCTAACTCTTTATAATTTTTGTTTTCCGTTATTTTGATTAAATATTCATAGATTTCATCATGCTTCTCTCCATCACATAAATACCCCGTTTCTCCATGCTTGATTATATCACTAGCACCACCAACAATTCCACCAATGGAAGGCACCCCATATTTTGCAGCTTCAAGAAATGAGATTCCAAACCCTTCAACGGATTTTCCAACTTGAATGGATGGCATAATAAAAAAATCAGCACTATTAATTAAAGAGTTTTTTACCTTCTGAGAAATATCCGTTAAAAAAATTACATTTTTTGAAAGGTTCAATTCATTAATTTGTCCTTCAAGATTTTTTTTTTCTTCTCCATCACCAATAATCACATACCTAAAATTCTCATATTGTGACTCATAATTTTTTAAAGCAAGCAAGGTTTGTGAAATACCTTTCCTTTTCTCTAATCTGCAAACAGAAATAATTTTTGGATCTGAGTTACCATAGATTTGCAATGCAGTATCTTCTTCCAGTTTATCGTTATAGTTAAAAGTAGTCCCTGGGTTAATTATTTTAATTTTATCTTTATCAATGCCTTTTTCAATCGCGAGATTTTTTGTGTATGTTGAATTTGCTATTACATATTTTGCCTTAGAGAGCGATCTTAACATTCTTATATTAAGAGGGGATTTGTTTGGATGATTGATTTCTTTACCGTGTATTAGGCAAATTGTTGGAACAGAATTACAAACGTTTACTGATATTTTCTCAATACTTTTCCAATGATCAGAAATTAGCATTTTAATTACATTTGTTCTCTGAAAAAAGTTTTCAATTTGGTTGGCTTTTCTAAATTTTCTAATTAACTTAAAGCCTTTAATTCTTTCAATATCAAATTTTTGTTTAACATCATATTCTTCAGAATCCTTTGTGTATTCAGCAAAAACTTTTACAGGCCCATAATCAATTAAATGATGTGCTATATCACTCATTAGTATTTGCATACCACCAAGCTGTGGTAGAAAATTCCTTGTTGTTATAACGAACACTTTATTTCCACTTAATATTGCATCCCATGCTAGGGTTTTGCTCTCTTGGACCATTAGAACTTTTTGATATGCTAATCATAGCTTCCAAGAGTTCGTTTTTACCATCCATGATTGGTGTTAGGTCTTTTAATGGTCTTAATCTTCCACGGTATTGAAGCTCTAAGTTAGAATTGTATCCAAAAAAGTCGGGTGTACAAACTGCCCCATAATTTTTTGCAATCTCTTGAGTTTCATCAATGAGATAAGGAAAATTAAAATTATTATCTTTTGCAAAAATTTTCATATTTTCGAAACTATCTTCAGGATAATTATCTGTGTCATTAGACATAATTGCCAATGAGTTTATCTCATATTTTAATAGCTCTTTAGCTGTTTCATTAAGTTCTTTAATAATAGTTTTTACATATGGACAGTGATTGCAAATAAACATTATTAAAGTTCCTTTAGCTCCTCTTGAGTTTTGCAAAGAATATGTTTTTTCATCTACTGCTTTTAAACTAAAGTTTTTTGCGTTTTCACCAAAATTGCATAATGGAGTTTTTTCGAGTGCCATAAATTATTATTAATATATACTTAATGTATGATTCATCAACTTGGAGATAAAAAAATAAAAAGAGAAGGTGAAAATTGGATTGCTGATAGTGCAAAAGTTATTGGAGACATTCACCTAAAAAATAATAGCAGTATATGGTTTGGAGCAGTTCTTAGGGGAGATATTGAAAATATTACTGTAGGCGAGGGGTCTAATGTTCAAGATAATAGCGTTATTCATACTGATCCTGGATGCCCAGTCATTATAGGTTCTGGAGTAACTATTGGTCATATGGTTATGCTTCATGGATGTTTGATTGATAATGAGAGTTTAATTGGAATAGGGGCCATCATTCTGAATAAAGCAAAAATTGGAAAACACTGTATTATAGGGGCCAATTCATTAATTACAGAAAATAAAGAAATACCGGATCGGTCACTTGTTATGGGCTCTCCAGGAAAAGTTATCAGAGAGGTAACAGATGCAGAGATAAAATCAGTTCAAGAAAATGGAAAGCGTTATGTTAATAATTGGAAAAACTTTGAAAAGAATTTCAATTGATTAGGGTGTAAGCCACTCAGTTTTAATATCTTCGTCTTTTAAAATTAATTTTGCTCTACGATGCCCTTGCGATGCAAGATAAAGCCATTCCATTTCATCAATCTTGCTTTCAATTACACAGAAATTTTCAAATCCAACCTCAGTATCCTCTATGTTTGGATTCTTACCCTCAAGCTCTTTTGGGTAACCAGGATGAGGTTCAGCTGAAATACTACCGGGTGAGTTGGTAGCCAAATAGCATTTTCTACTTACAACCTGAGTCTTTTTCCAAGCCTCTTCTGTAATTGAATTTTTATGATGAATAGCAGCCAAACCTTTGGCTCTAACCTGTATTTTCCTTTTTTTATTGTAAAACAAAAAGTAAATATTTTGATTATTTTTTAATGCTTCTATTTTCGAAGAACGTAAATCAGTGTGGAATCTTAATACTCTTCTATCTTTGAACGCACCTCGCAATACAACAATTCTACCATCTGCAAAATCACCTTTGTTTACAATGATAACTGGCAGTCTAAATTCTTCAGAGCGATCGACAACACCTCTAGATAAAAGAGCCCAAATTTCGTCAAATATCAAATCTTTGTTATTATAAAAATCTGGTACTCTTTCGTTCACAATTTTAACTCTTTGGTAATAATGTTATTAAGCTTGAGGTATCAAATCTATTTCCACCATTTTTTTGTACATCCTCATAATGTTTGTCTACAATTTCAGTTACGGGTAACTTTGATCCATTTGATTTTGCTTCTTCCATTGCAATTCCAAGGTCTTTTCTCATCCAATCAACTGCAAAGCCATAATCAAATTTATCATCGATCATAGTTTTGTATCTATTCTCCATTTGCCAAGACTGAGCCGCACCTTTAGAAATTACCTCAACTACACTTTCCATATTGAGTCCTGCGTTTTGACCAAATCTCAAACCTTCAGATAGACCTTGCACTAAACCTGCAATGCAAATTTGATTTACCATTTTTGCTAATTGACCACTTCCCGAAGACCCTAAAAGTTTAATTTTTTTACTATAACAATCGATTACGGGTTCTGCTTTATCATAGTCAGACTGTTCACCTCCAACCATTACAGTTAAGGCTCCATTTTCAGCACCAGCTTGACCACCTGAAACTGGAGCATCTAAAAAACCAAATCCTTTTTCTGTAGAGATATTAAAAAGTTCTCTCGCAACTTTTGCAGAAGCAGTGGTATTATCAATGAAGACAGCACCCTTTTTAATACTCTGAAAAGCTCCATCATCACCAATTGTAACTTCTTTTAAATCATTATCATTACCTACGCATGTAAATACAAAATCAGCTTCTTTCGCAGCTTCTGCAGGGGTAGATGCGGTTTGCCCTTTGTATGTTTGAGTCCACTTATCAGCTTTAGCAGATGTTCTGTTATAAACTGTTACATCGTGACCAGCATTTGATATATAACCTGCCATTGGAAAACCCATGACACCAAGACCTATGAAAGCAACTTTATGAGACATTTAAACTCCTTATTAATATGTTTACATTTGAATTTATAAAATCAAATTTTAAATACCTTTGTTTTGGTTTCCTTATGACTTTTTGCTCAAGCTTTGGGCAAACTTTTTTCTTAGGTATTTTCAATCCTTTTATAAGGGAAGATTTAAATTTAAGCCACTCTGAATTTGGAGGAATTTACTCAGTCGGAACACTTGTGAGTAGTTTAACCATTATCTGGATTGGTAAAAAAATTGATGATTATAAATTAAAAACGTTTGCAATTTTTGTTTGCATCTCTCTCTTTTTCTCATCTTTAATAATGAGTCAATTATCTGGTTATATACATCTTATTTTATCTATATTTTTTCTAAGATTATTTGGGCAAGGTTTAATGAGCCACACTTCTAGTACGGCCATGGCAAGATTTTTTAATAAAAATAGAGGCAAGGCACTTGGTATAGCTTGGTTAGGCCTTTCTTTTGGAGAAGGTGTTTTGCCCGGTTTAGTTGTTTTGCTATTAAATTTTTTTATGTGGAAACAAATATGGTTAACTATAGCTGGCTTCATGCTTTTTTTTGTATTTCCTGTTGTATTATTTTTATTAAAAAACTTTAAAGACTCTTCATTTGAGAAAGATGCAATTGAAGAGAATTTAAAAATCAAAAACTGGACTAGAAAAGAAGTGTTAAAAGATACTAAATTCTATTTTTTGTTACCCATGATTTTATGCCCTCCCTTTTTAATTACTGGTATTTTTATAAATCAATCTTTTTTATTTGAAAGCAAGGGGTGGGAATCTGAATTAATTGCAATGAGCTTTACAGCCTATGCATTGTTTACAATTATATCCCTTCAAGTTTCTGGTTATTTAATTGACAGATTTAGTGCAATTAAAATCTTACCATTTTATCTATTACCTATGATTTGTGGATTTTTGATGACTTTATTTTTTAATTTAAATTTTTCTCCAATTATTTTTTTTATTTTAATTGCCATTACTAATGGTACAGCAAATGTTTTGATCACTTCAACTTGGTCTGAAATATATGGGACAAAGCATTTAGGCTCTATAAGATCAATAACAGTATCTTTTATGGTTTTTTCAACGGCTGTAGCACCTGTTTTGTTTGGAAGTCTGATTGACAAAGGGTTTACAACAGATGGAATTTTTATCTTAATGCTAATTTATTCAATTTTTTCAAACTTGATATTTTTTACTCAATATAAGAGTTATAAACCTATTATTAGCACTTGATATTTGTAAGCAAAATCATTATAAGCCTCGCTCATGGCAAGAGTTACAGTTGAAGATTGTTTAGAAGTTGTAGATAACCAGTACGATCTAGTTATTCTAGCAAAAGAGAGAACTTTACAAGTAGGAGCGGGTGACCAACCTATGGTCCCAGAGGATAATGATAAAAAAACTGTTCTTTCGCTAAGAGAAATTGGCGATAAATTTTTAAATCAAGAAACATTAGAAGCGCAAACAATAGACAGGGCAAGGGAGCATCCAGAAGATGCAACTGAACAAGAAGACTATGATGCACCTGAAGGTGATGCGTTTGAAGAGATTTACAAAGGTGAAGTTTCTAAATCGGGTCAGGCAATACTGCCATCTAAAAGATCAAGAAAAGTTCCTACACCAAGCATGAAGGTTTCCGACGAAGTTGAAGACGATGAAGATTTGTCCGAAGACATTTCGCCATCTGAAGATTCAGTAGAAGGAACTACTGAAGAGCAGAATTCTTAGATATCAAATTCTTTTAATATTTTATCTCTATGTTGATCCAAGTTTGGAATTGACCCTCTGGTATCAGGATCGTTATAAGTCGACATTTTAATAGGGTTACCTGCCATCTTAAATTTTCCTATCTTATCGTGCATAGCGCTTACTATCATATTTCGAGATTGTATTTGTGGGCTTTCAACAGCTTCTTTGATGTTATTAATTGGTCCACAAGGAATTTTTTTATCTTCTAAAATTTTACACCATTCGGCAGTAGTTTTGTCCTTAAGTATATTTTCTAAAACACCTTTAAGTTCTTCAATATTTTTATTTCGATTTGCATTTGAATTAAACTTTGCATTATCATGCAGATCCAAACCAAAAGTAACGCACATACCTTCAAATAGCTTATCATTTCCAGCCGCAATAATAATATGACTATCTTTTGTTTTAAAAGCTTCAAACGGTGCGATTGACGGATGCCTTGAACCCATTGGTTTTGGAATTTCGCCCTTTGATAAATATCTAGCAATTGCATTTTCTAAAATAGCAATTTGACAATCTAGCATCGAAACATCAATGTATGTTCCTTTTCCAGTTTTTTGTCGATCAAATAGTGCCGCATTAATTCCAATGGCAGTAAACAATCCAGCTGTTATATCTCCAATGGATGTCCCAACTCTAGTGGGTTCGCTTTCAGGTTGGCCCGTTACACTCATTAAACCACCCATTCCTTGAACTACCATATCATAAGCTGGCAATTCTTTAAGTGGACCTGTTTGTCCAAAGCCTGATGCAGATGCATAAATTAATTTTGGATATTTTTCCTTTAAATTATCCCACCCATAACCCCACTTACTCAGTGTTCCAGGTTTAAAGTTTTCAACTAAAATATCTGCTTTAGCTAAAATTTTTTCAAAAATTTTTTTATCTTGATCATCTTTAAGGTTAAGCGCTATGCTTTCTTTATTTCTATTTAATGACATGAAGTATGCAGACTGGTCTTCTACAAATGGACCAAAACCCCTCGAGTCATCTCCAACTCCTGGAGCTTCAACTTTTATAACTCTTGCCCCGAGGTCAGACAAAACCATAGTACAGTACGGTCCTACCAAAACTCTCGTTAAGTCTAGTACTAATAATCCAGATAAAGGTCCGTTATTACTCATATATTTTAAGTTGTACTTGATATCAAAATGAGGTTTAATTGTCATAATAATTTAACAACAGGGGAGAAAATTAAATGAGCTCAAAAAAATCATTTATTTATCTGTTTACAGCATTATTCTTGTTTGCAGGAATTGGTGAGTCAATTGCTAAGACGTTAAAAGCAAGTCACCAGTGGCCAGGAACAAAAAATGCTAAAACAGGAACATACGATGCTCGTCACGAGATGGTGCAAATCATTGCTGATGAAGTAAAAAAAGCAAACGTTGGTCTAGACATCAGAGTTTATCCAGCAAAGTCTTTATACAAACCAAAAGAACAGTGGAAACCAATGACAACTGGTCAGCTAGATATTTCAGCTTTCCCATTGGCGTACGCTGCAAAATTTCACCCAGAGTTCGATATTACTTTAATGCCTGGTATCGTGAAAAACCATAAGCATGCATTAAAAATAAACAAGTCTCCTTTCATGGATACTATCAGACAAATTATGGATGATGCAGGCGTGATAGTTTTATCTGATGCATGGTTAGCTGGTGGATTTGTTTCTAAGAAAAATTGTATTACGGACCCTTCAACAGTAAAAGGCCAAGTATTTAGAGCAGCAGGTAAAGCTTTCAATCAAATGTTAGAAGCCGCAGGCTCAGGTATTCAATCAATGCCTTCTTCTGCAATTTATAACGGTCTTCAAACTGGAGTATTAGATGGTGCAAACACTAGCTCAGGAAGTTTTGTTTCATACAGAATTTATGAGCAAGTAAAGTGTGCTACACCTCCAGGAAAATATGGATTGTGGTTTATGTACGAGCCAATTCTTATGTCAAAAAAATCTTTTAATTCATTAGATGCAAAACAACAAAAAGCATTGATGAAAGCTGGTAAGAAAGCTGAAAAGTTTATGACAAGAGAAGCAGCTGGCTTAGATAAAAAAATGGAAAAGGCTTATAAAAGCGCAGGTGTTGAACTGGCTTACATGACTAAAGAAGATCATGCAGCTTGGGTAGCATTAGCAAAAGAATCGTCTTTCAAGGCGTTTACAGCTAAGGTTCCTAATGGTCAAAAATTAATTGATCAAGCATTAGCAGTTAAATAAACCTTTTATTTAATACCCCTAGCTTATAAAAGATAGGGGTATTTTTTATGATTGATAAATATTTAGAGATAGTAAAAAAAATATCTACTGCATGCGGAATTTTTGCTGCAGGGAGTATAATGCTGTCCATCTTGGTTGTTACCGAACTTGTTTTTGAGAGGTATATTTTTGGAAACGCAATTACTTGGCAGACAGAACTAGTTACCATTTTGTTAGTTGCATCCACTTTTATCGGAAGTGCATATGTCTTTGCAGAAAATGGACATGTGAATATGGATTATTTTTATACTTTTTTAAGTGAAAAAGGCGTGGTGATTTTGAGGATTTGTACCTCAATGTTATGTCTAATGTTTTTTTTAGTTCTATTTTATGTTGCTTATGAAATTACTGCAGAAGCATTTATAAAAAATTATGATACAGGAACAGTTTGGGGCCCACCATTATGGGTGCCTTATTCTTCAATGCTTATTGGTGCAATTATAATGACAATGTCTTACATTGGAGAGCTTTTGGTTCTCTTTAGAAAATTAAGTAAATTAAAGTAATGCTTGAGAATATTGATCCATTAACCTTAGGTGCAATAGTTGGGATATTTACCGTGATGATTCTGTTCTCAGGTATACCTATTGCTTTTGGTTTATGTGTAGTCTCTTTAATATTTTTAGTTGCTGCAGAAGGTGTTCAAATCATAGGTGTTTATGCAGAAACTTTTTATGCAGGAATAAACTCATTTGTTCTACTTTCAATTCCTATGTTTATTTTAATGGGTATGGCAGTTGCTCATTCTCCAGCTGGGAAAGATCTTTATACAGGTTTAGATAGGTGGTTATGGAGATTGCCGGGTGGATTGGTTATCTCAAACATTGGAGCTTGTGCAGTTTTTGCTGCTCTTAGTGGTTCAAGCCCAGCCACATGTGCAGCTATTGGAACGATGGGTATTCCTGAAATGAGAAGCAGAGGCTACTCTGCTAGACTTGCAACCGGATGTATTGCAGCTGGTGGAACCTTGGGAGTTTTGATACCGCCGAGTATAGTTTTAATTGTTTATGGGTTGGCGACAGGTACTTCAATCGGAAGGTTATTTTTAGCAGGTATAATACCGGGTCTTCTTTTGGCATTTCTGTTTATGCTATGGGCATACATTTATGCCTATTATATAGATAAAGATTCTGCAAAGAGACTCAAAAAAAGAAAGCCGCCAACATTAAAAGAAAAGTTTGAGGTTCTTCCTAGAGTAGCGCCTTTTTTAGCAATTGTTGCAGGGGTTCTTTATGTTTTATACGGAGGTGTTGCGACCCCTTCAGAGGCCGCAGGTGTTGGAGCTTTTCTTGTTTTTGTCATGATAGCAGTTGTTTACAAAATTTATCAGCCAAGAAAAATATGGGACATAGTTAAAATATCAATGAAAGAAAGTGTAATGATAATGTTTATCATTGCAGCTTCTTATATTTTTGCATTTAGTCTCTCCACTTTGTATGTAACGCAATCCATTGCCCAGGTCGTGGTTGATATGGGCTTAAACAAGTGGCTTTTGTTTTTTTACATAAACATTTTCCTTTTAGTAGCTGGATTCTTTTTACCCCCAGTTGCAGTTATCGTGATGACCTCATCAATTTTACTTCCAATCTTAACTGATTTTGGTTTTGACCCTTACTGGTTTGCAATAGTGTTTACGATTAATATGGAAATAGGATTGATAACACCTCCAGTAGGTTTAAATTTATATATCATAAAAGGTATTACCCCCGATGTTAGTTTGGGTGAAATTCTTAAAGGTTCAATTCCATTTATCTTTATGATGATACTTTGTATTTTAATATTGTGTATTTTCCCTGAACTAGTTACATGGTTACCTGACAAGTTAATGGGTAAAGATGCTGGATTTTAAAAAACTTTTTTCTTCTATCGCAGATGCTGGCCAAAATATTATTGGCAGAAAATCCATTAAACAGGATCTGCCCACTGTATTACAATTATGCGACGATCTTATTTCGTTCAAAGGTGTAGCCTCTGGGATTGCTATCGCTAGAGAAATTTCGCAAATTTACGAAACGTTTGACTCAGACCAAAAATTAAATTTTTTTAAAGAATTTAATAAAAAATTCTCTCCAGACTCAGAGGAGGTAGAAAAAAATATTAATAACTATATTAATGATAAGACAAAAAAAAATCTTAATTCATTAAGATCCTCAATCGAAGGTCAAAGACAAGAATTAATCAGAAGATTAAATATGGCTCCAAACGGAACATTGTTCCTTGTATCAATGAGAGAGGACCTTTTGCAATTTTTACCAACCAACTCTGATTTAAAGGATTTAGATGAGGATATTAGGCATTTGTTTAGATCTTGGTTTAATCCTGGCTTTTTAAGATTAGAAAAAATTACCTGGGATACTAAAGCTGCAATTCTAGAAAAGATTATAAATTATGAAAAGGTTCATAAAATAGATGACATGAATGATCTTAAAAGAAGATTGCAGCAAGAAGATAGAAGATTTTTTGCATACTTTCATCCTGTGTTAGAAGACGAGCCTCTTATTTTTTTAGAAGTTGCTTTTACAAAGGGAATAGGTTCTTCAATTCAAGATATCATTAAACCAAAAACAGATGACAGCAAAGATTATGATACTGCAACTTTCTATTCAATTAGTAACTGCCAAGAAGGTTTAATGAGAGTAACACTTGGAAATTTTTTAATAAAAAGAGCTGTATTTGAAATTTTAGAAGAGAATCCAAAAATTAAAAACTTTGGCACATTATCTCCAATTCCAGGATTTGCAGATTGGTATAGGTCCTTAGACGAAGATAAGCTCAAAGAGATTTTAAAAGATTATGATTTTAAAAAGTTAGAATTTTTAAAATCTCCAAATTTAAAAATTGGTGATCCAAAAATTATAAAAGAAGAAAAAGCATTAAAAAAAATGGTTTCTCATTATTTAATAAAAGAGAAAACTAACGGCAAACCACTTAATCCTGTTTCCAGATTTCACTTAGGCAATGGAGCAAGCATTTACAATATTTTGATTAATGGAAATACAACTGACTATGGTTACAGAGAGTCTTTTGGAATTATGGTGAATTATGATTATCAATTAAATAAGTTAGAAAAAATACATGAAGATTTTATTACTAAAGGAATTATTTCTTATTCTGATAAAGTAAAAAAATA
>CBFHHD010000020.1:19375-20967 GCA_965655605.1 Candidatus Pelagibacteraceae bacterium
TTTCCATGGCACCCATGATGGATTGTACAGACCGTCATGATAGGTATTTTTTAAGACTTATAAGCAAAAATATCTTTCTTTATTCTGAAATGATTGCAACAGGAGCAATTATTAACGGAGACAGAAAAAAAGTTTTAGAGTTTAATGAGTTTGAAAAACCAGTTGCGCTACAGTTGGGTGGATCGAATAAAAAAGAGTTATCCGAATGTTGTAAAATTGTCGAAGACTATGGCTATGATGAAATAAATTTAAATTTAGGATGTCCAAGTAAAAAAGTTCAAAAAAATAAATTTGGTGCATGCTTGATTAAAGAACCTGATCTTGTAGCAGATTGTTTGGGTGAGATGGTTAATTCTACTTCGCTTCCTGTTACAGCAAAAACTAGAATAGGATATGATAGCGTTGAAGACTTTGAGTATTTAAATAGTTTTGTTGAAAAAATTAAAGGCTCTGGCGTTAAGACTATAATCCTGCATGCTAGAAAAGCTATTTTGAAAGGCTTAAGTCCAAAAGAAAATTTGAAAATTCCTAAAATCAATTACCCGATGGTATATGAGATTAAAAAAACAAACCCTGAAATTGAAATAATTATTAACGGAGCTATAATTAATACACAACAAATCAAATCTCATTTAAAAGAAGTTGATGGAGTTATGATTGGAAGGGCAATTTATCAATCTCCTTATTTTCTAGCTGATATTGAGAAGGAGATATTTGATAATGAACAAATTTTATCTAGAGAAGAGGTTGTTGAAAAATTAGTTGATTACGTTGATATGGAAGTGAAAAAAGGAACAAGGGTAAATCAAATTATGAGACATGCTGTTGGCTTATACCATGGTCAACGCGGAGCGGGAAAATGGAAAAGATATTTATCGGATAATATGATGGCAAGGGACTCTGATTTTCAAAAAGTAAAACATATTTTAGATATTGTGCAAAATAATGAAAAAGCTGAAATGGTGGCTTAAGTGTTTGCAACAATATCTTTGAATGATTTGATCTCATTAATTATGGTGCTTGCGGTATCAGCTACGATTTCAGGATTTATGGCAGGCTTACTTGGAGTGGGAGGAGGAGTCATCATGGTACCTGCTTTGTATTATGCCTTTGAAACTTTGAGCTTTGATCCATCAACTATTATGCATCTATCTTTAGGTACCTCGTTAGCGATCATTATTCCAACATCAATTATGTCGACTAAAACACACATGAAGTATAACGCTGTTGATTTTAAATTAATCAAATCATTTGGTATTTTTGTAGTTATTGGAATTTTACTTGGAACTTTTTTTGCATCTAATTTAGATACACCGCGCTTAGTTTTAATATTTTCAATTTTTGCTTTTTGTGTTGGGTTATTTTTTATTTTTTTTAGAGAAAAACTTGGCGAAAATCCTAGGGATATTCCCTTTCAGATCAAAAGTTTTATAGGTACATGCATAGGATTTGTCTCTGTTCCACTTGGAATTGGGGGAGGATCTATTTCAGTGCCTCTTATGAGGTTATTTGGGTATTCAATACAAAATGCCATTGGTACTTCTGCAGCAATTGGATTTTTAATTTCAGTAACAGGTGCTGTAAGCATGGCT
>CBFHHD010000021.1:0-19635 GCA_965655605.1 Candidatus Pelagibacteraceae bacterium
TTGAGATTTTTTGCTTATGGAACAATTATAAAAAATCAAATTATAAATAGTAAACAATCTGAATTTTTAGAATTCTTAAAAAAATTAGGGTTTAAAATTAACCCACTTGGAAAATTAGTAAAAAATGAAAATGAGCTAATCTCTAATTATGACAATATAGAAAACAAAAGATCTACACTTGATTACGATATAGATGGTATCGTTTATAAAGTTGATGAATTTAAGCTTCAGCAAAGACTGGGTAATTTAACGAACTCGCCAAGATGGGCAATAGCACACAAATTTTCTGCTGAAAAAGGGATTTCAATAATTAAAAAAATTGAAATTCAAGTTGGTCGAACTGGAGCTCTGACACCTGTAGCTAAAATAAACCCAGTTAATATTGGCGGAGTTGTTGTTTCAAATGCTACATTACACAATGAAGATGAAATAAATAGAAAAGATATCAGAATTGGTGACACTGCGATAATTCAAAGAGCTGGCGATGTAATACCCCAAGTTGTGTCAATAGATAAGTCAAAAAGAGATAAGAAATCTAAAAAATTTCAATTTCCAAAAAAATGTCCTTGTGGTTTTGAAACAACTAAAGAGTTTAATAAAATAACAAAAAAATATGATGCTGTAAGAAGATGTCCAGATAAGGGATATGAATGTAATTTGATAACAAAAGAAAAAATTAAACATTACGTTTCCAAAGATGCCATGAATATTGAAGGACTTGGTAAAAAGGTTATTGAAAATTTCTGGAAATTAAATTTAATTAAATTGCCTCAAGACATATATAAATTAAATTTTGAAAAGATTTCAGAACTTGAAGGATGGGGCAAATTATCTTCTAACAACCTAAAACAATCAATAGAAAAAACAAAAAAAATAAATTTGGAAAAATTTATTTTTTCTCTAGGAATAAGACATATAGGACAAGAAAACGCAAAAATTTTAGCAAAATTTTTTAAATCAATTAAAAATTTTAGAAAATTAACAAATAAACAAGATAGTGTTTATCGTGATTTAATAGAATTAGATGGTATGGGAGAAACTCAAATAAAATCATTAATGGCATTTTTTACTAATAAAAAAAATCAGGAAGTTTTTAATGAGTTGGTAGAAAACTTGCAGATTGCAAATTATGTTTTGCAAGAAAAGGGAAAATTTCTTAACAAGACATTTATGTTTACTGGAGGAATGTTGAAAATGAGCAGAAGCGAAGCGAAGCAAATTGTAGAGAAAGAGGGTGGAAAAGTTTTGGGCTCGCCTACAAAAAAACTTAACTTTTTAGTTCAAGGAGACTCAAAGCCAACTATTAAAAAAGTTAACCAGGCAAAAGAAATTGGTATAAAAATCTTAAATGAAAAAGACTGGTATAAATTAATTAATTTTTAAACAATATTCTTTTAAAAATTTTCTTTCATTATTATTTAAAAATTTATGAATTTTTTCATAAATTTCATTATGGTATTCATTTATCCAACTTTTCTCTCTTTTCGTAAGAATGGATATATCTATCATAGATCTTTCAAATGGAACTAATGTTAGATTTTCAAATTGATTAGTTGAATTTAAAAAAATTAGGTTCTCTAATCTAATTCCAAATTTCTTATCTCTATAATATCCAGGTTCATTTGATAAAACTTGGAAAGGGTTAAATTTTTCTTTACTAAATTTAGATATTGATGGCGGTGTCTCATGAACATTCGACAAATAACCAACACCATGACCGGTGCCATGATTATAATCATATCCAAATTTAAGCAGATTTTTACGTGCAATTTTATCTAAGATTTTACCAGTTGTATTTTTAGTAATTTTATAACTTGATACTGAAATATGACTCTTCAAAACAAGTGTATAAATTTTTTTTCTTATAGTTGGCTGTTTACCCAAAGGTATTGTTCTTGTCATATCTGTAGTACCAAAAAAATACTGGGATCCAGAATCAAATAAAAAAAGATTATTAGCTTTGAGGTAATTTTTTTTGTGATCCTTTGGATTATAATGAACTATAGATGCATTTTTTTCATTGGCTGCTATTGTTTGGAAACTGGGTCCAAGATAAAATTTATTCTTACCCTTAAAATATTCTATTTTCTTTTGGCAATCGATTTCACTTATTTTCTTTAATTGACTTTTTTTAAGCCAGTAAAGAAATTTTATATATGCGATACCATCAAACATATGTGCAATTTTAATATTTGTTATCTCTGTTGAGTTTTTAATAGATTTTAATTTATCGATTGGATCATTTATAAATTTATAAATGATGTTTTTATTTTTAATAAAATTCAAGAAATATAGTGATGTATATTTTTTATCTAAAAATACTTTTTTTAATTTTGAGAAATATTTTTCGAATTCATGATTTTTTTTAAAAATTACACTATTTATTTTAAAATCCACCTTTTGATTTGAGAATACATACACTTTATTGTTCTTTAGAAGTGCTATGCAATTAAAAATTTTGCTGAATTTTTTGTCTTTCGATCTGATGTTTGTTAACCACCCAATATTTTCTGGGCAATTGACAATAAGTCCTTCGTTTTTTTTTAATTTAATCTTTTGGGTTAACTTCTTAATTTTTTCTAAAGGCAGTTCCCCTGCATATTTTTTATTAAGGTAAAAGAGATTTTCTTTAGTTTTGAGAACTTTGTTTTTATTAAAAAAAATAAAATAATTTAAATTTATATTTTTAAAAAAACTGTAAGAGAAAATTTTAGGATTAATTAATATTTTCTCCTTTTTATTTGTGATTTTTTCTATGTCATTTTTAAGATTAGAAATACTTTTAATAATAAAGTTTTTTGATTGAACCCTAGCTTGTTCGGTGTACCTTCCGTCAACGTATAAGTATTGTTTATTTTGATATATTAGCCCATAACCTAGGGAGCCTGTAAATTTTGAAATTTTTTGTAATACATTGTCTTTAGGGTCAACAAATTCATTTAAAAATTCATTATCTTTTGAAATTAAATGAGCGGTTATGTTTTGTTTTTTTAAATAAGTCTTGATACTTTTAAGGTTATTCATTTGTTGCTTTGCTTACGAATTTATCCATTACTTTTTTTTCACCCTGTTCTTTGAAATTGATTAATAATTTATTACCATCTATATGTATAATTTTTCCATTTCCAAAACCTTCATGCTGGACAGACTCTCCTACAGTAAATTTTGTTAAATTTTCCTCTATAGATATAGTTTTAACATTCTCTTCTTCTGCATTTTTATAATTGTTTTGTAGCCTCTTCCAACCTGGACTATTTTTTTTTGTTTCAATAGAATAATCTTGATCAAATACAAAATCATTATCTTGTTCTTCATCTATAGAGATTTCAATAAATTCATTGTCGATATCATCTATAAATCTTGATTGAAGGGATGCATAAAAATCGTAATTATCACTTTGCCTACCATAAAACTTTCTTTGAGTTGCAAAAGATATATACAGCTCTTTCTTTGCTCGAGTTATGGCTACATAAGCCAGCCTTCTTTCTTCCTCTATTCCTTCTACTCCCTTTTCATCGATAGATTTTTGATGTGGAAACAAACCTTCTTCCCAGCCAGGCAAAAAAACAGCATCAAATTCTAAACCTTTTGCAGAATGTATTGTCATAATATTTATTTTTTCTCCATCCCATTCTTCATCCAGAGAGGTTTGTAATGATATGTTTTCTAAAAACTCTTTAAGTGAAGCATAGCTCTTCATGGAAGTTTTTAGCTCTTTCAAATTTTCTAATCTAGCATCAGCCTCTGGAGTTCGTTCGTTTTTAAGCATAGAGGTGTAGCCAGACTCATCTAAAACTGTTTCTATTAATGTAATATGATCAACTTCTTCCGCCTTTTTTTTCCAAGAAATCATATTTACAATGAAAGATTTTAAACTTTGTACAGTTTTTGGTTTTAAAATATTTTCTTTTAATATCTCTTGAGATGCATCAAAAAGTGAAAGATCATTTTCTCTAGCAAAGTTATGAATTTTTTTTAACGAACTATCACCAATTGATCTTTTGGGGTTATTAACTATTCTTTCGAACGAAATATCATCATTAGATTGATTGATAAGTCTTAAGTAACCAAGGGCATCTTTGATTTCAGATCTTTCATAAAACTTAAGCCCACCAATTATTCTATAAGGTAACCCAATTTTAATGAACCGTTCTTCAAATTCTCTAGTTTGAAATGAGGCTCTCACTAATATTGATACATTGTTTAATTTAAATTTTTTTGATGTTTCTTGCTCGATTATATCTGATATGCCAGTAGCTTCGCTTATACCATCGTAGTAAGATTTTATTTTAACTTTTTCACCTTTTCCTAATTTAGACCAAATATTTTTATCAAGCCTACTTTCATTATTTGAAATGAGCGATGTTGCGCTATTTAAAATATTTTCTGTAGAACGATAGTTTTGTTCTAGCTTAATTGTTTTTGTATCTTTAAAATTTTTATTAAATTCAAGTATATTTTTTACCTCTGCACCACGCCAACTATAAATAGATTGATCATCATCACCCACAACACATATATTATTATCTTCTGAAGTTAAAAATTTTAACCAAAGGTTTTGAACAAAATTAGTATCTTGGAATTCATCAACAAGAATGTATTTAAAATTTTTTTGATATAATTTTCTTATATCTTCAAAATTTTTTAGAATTGTTACTACGTGCAAAATTAGATCACCAAAATCTACGCAATTCATTACCTGAAGACGCTTTTGATAAGCTTTGTATATTTTCAAGGCATTAATCAGATTGAAATCTTGATTTGCCAATTTAACATCTTCAGGCAGTAATGCTTTGTTTTTCCATTGATCAATATGGAATGCAATTTGCTTGGGTGGATTTTTTTTTACATCTATATTTTCGGCTATTAGAATATTTTTAATTAATTTGATTTGGTCAAGGGTGTCTATAATTGTAAAATTTGGTTTTAAACCAACGGCTTCAGCATTTCTCCTTAGCATTTTATTGCATATTGAGTGAAAAGTTCCCAGCCATGGGAAAGCTACTGATTTTGAACTAACTAAATTTAAAACGCGGCCTCTCATTTCACTGGCAGCTTTGTTAGTAAATGTAACGCAAAGAATTTGTTGCCCAAAGCATTTTTTTTGTTCAATTAGGTATGCAATTCTCGATGTTAAAACTTTTGTTTTTCCAGACCCAGCTCCTGCCAAAACTTGCAGAGGACCTTCAGTAGTACTAACGGCCAATTTTTGTTGATTATTTAGAGAATTCAAATAGTTACTCATTTCTTAGTTAACTAGCACACCAAAGAAAAATGGGAAAAAAAAATACAAAAAGGCTGTTAATATCAATCTCGTGTCTGATTGTTGTTTTAACCCTGTATTTATGTAGCCCTTTTCTAATTAATTTTAATTCTGAAAAAAAAACTGGAATAGAAAATTTATTATCCGAGCTAATTCTTTATGAAGTAAGCATTAAGGGAAATATTACTTATAAATTAAATCCTCTGCCAACTTTAGAAATTTCAGAGGTTTATTTTAAAAAAGATAAAGAAAACAGTCTAGTTAACAAAATTTTAATTGATGTATCTATTTTTGACCTCCTTGAAGGCAAATTCAATTATGGGAACATTGTTTTAGAAAATGGAGAGCTGTTAGTGGATACCAATGATTTTAAAAAGCTAACGTTAATTGAAGAATTTGAAAAACAGAATTTGATATTAAGGGATATGAACCTTAAGTTTTTTGATAATACAAATTTTTTTGTATTTAATAATTTTACTGGTGACATTGATTACTTGGATGGAGAAGTAAGCAAGATAAATGGAGAAGTTTATTTGGGTGAATTGAGGTTAAATTTAAAATATTCAAAAAATAATTTAAAAATAAAATCTACTGATATCGACTTTGCAGTTGAGATTCAGGATGTTTTAAATGATAAAAAGTTAATTTTATTAAATTTACAAAACGAAACATTCATACCAGGCGTAAATAAAATATTTACGGTATTTAACTACGAGTCTTTTGACGACAACATTAGTTTAACAACTAAAGAATTTGAAACCAATATATTTGATGGAAATTTAAACATTACCATCAATAAATTGAACAAAGGTTTAATTAAAGTAAATGGAATTTTTGAAAATGCTGAATTTGATAAAGTGGATACTATAAAATTAAAAAAATTTGTTTCAGAAGATCTAAAAATGATCGCGCAGTTATTTGATTCAGAGATTAATTTAAATTTTAAAATTGAAGATTCTAAAAATAAGTTATTTACCGATGCTAAAGTTCAAGCAATATTTCAAGGTGGCGATGTTTTTATTGAAAATATAAACTTTTTCTCAGAAAAAAATAACCTAACTATAAAAGGTAGAAATTTAAGCTATCAAAAAGATAACCTGTTTTTTTATGATTTAATATTTAATACAAATGATCTAAGGATTATTTGTGAAAATTTATGTGAGGATGTTGCCTTGTTAGAAAAAATTACAGATAAAAATTTCACATTATTTTCAAAGGGTATTTTAAATATCAATAAGGGGAAAGTGCAAGTCGAAGAGAATTTTACGGATAAGCAGTTTAATGACAATCAACTTCGTCAATTAAACTCAAACCTTAATTCTTTAATTTTATTTGGTAAATTAGAAAATTTATTTAATTTTTCTAGATATTTTGTTTTGCTGTAATTATTTTGGTTTCACCATTTTTTTTGGATCAACAATTTTATCGTACTCTTCTTCAGTAACCAGACCCGTCTTCAAAGTTTCTTCTTTTAGTGTTGTTCCTTTTTTATGAGCTGTCTTCGCAATCTTACCTGCATTATCATAACCAATTTTTGGAGAAAGGGCAGTCACTAGCATTAAAGAATTATCTAATAACTCGGTAATTTTTTTCTTATTTGGCTTAATACCCTTTACACAAAACTCCACAAAACATTCTATGGAGTCTGCCAAAATATCTATTGATTGTAATACGTTATGAGCAATCATTGGTTTGAAAACATTTAACTCAAAGTGACCATGGGTTCCTGCAATGGTTATTCCAGTATGATTGCCAATCACCTTAGTACAAACCATGGTAATGGCCTCACATTGTGTTGGGTTAACTTTTCCTGGCATAATTGAAGAGCCAGGTTCGTTTTCAGGTAACTCTAATTCTGAATAGCCAGCTCTAGGTCCTGAGCCTAAAAATCTTATATCATTTGCGATTTTGGTTAAAGAAACTGCCAGTGTGTTTAAACTTGCTGAAAAATTAACAATTGGATCATGACTAGCTAAAGCTTCAAACTTATTCTTGGCTGTTTGGAAGGGAAGTTTGGTAATTTTTTTAACCTCTAGTGCAATATTTTTATCCCAACCTTTTCTTGAATTAATACCCGTTCCTACGGCAGTACCGCCTTGAGCAAGATAATACATTTCTTTTAAGGCAAGCCTCACTCTCTCCAATGAATTTTTAATTTGCATATGATAACCAGAAAATTCTTGGCCCAAGGTCAAAGGGGTAGCATCCTGTAAGTGAGTTCTGCCTATTTTTACGATATCTTTAAACTGCTTAGTTTTTTTATCTAAAACTTTTTCTAATTTTATTAAAGCGGGTATTAATTTTTTATTGGTTTCAATGGCTACTGCAATGTGCATTGCCGTAGGGAAAGTGTCATTTGTTGACTGTGCCATATTTACATGATCATTTGGATGTACTGGTTTTTTTGATCCCAGTTTGCCCCCAAGAATTTCTATTGCCCTATTTGCAATAACTTCATTAACATTCATATTTGATTGTGTGCCCGAACCTGTTTGCCAAACTTTTAATGGAAAATGGTCATCTAATTTTCCAGCAATGACTTCATCGGAAGCTTTCTGAATTACTTTTGATAAATTTGGATCTAAATCTTTCAATTTTGCATTTACGATTGCTGCTGATTTTTTAACAATTCCAATTGCATGAATTAATTGAAGCGGTACGTTAATTTTCCCTATTTTAAAATTTTTTATTGATCTTTGGGTTTGAGCACCCCAGTATTTATCTGAAGGTACTTTTATTTTCCCAAAACTATCTGATTCAGTTCTTGATGCCATGATAATAATACTTATATCTAATTATATATATATTATAAAGTTAATTTCAATGAACGTAATTATAGTAGGTGGAACATTTGGCATAGGGTTTGAGCTAGCAAGAAAATACTTAGGTAAGTCAAAAAACTTAATTATCCTAGGAAGAAGTGAAGAAAAATTTCCTCAAATTCAATCGGAATTATCATCGACAGATACAAAAGTTTTTACAAAAAAAATTGATGTGACAAATTTAGAACTTTCGCAAAAAGTTATCCAAGAGATTATAGATGACTTAGGTCAGATTGATTTAATCATCTACTCAAGCGGATTTTATAAACCAAATAACACCTTTGATCTGGATATTGAACTGTACCGCAAAACGTTAGAAGTAAATTTTATGGGTTTAATCCACGTAATGTCAAAAGTTCTTCCACAAATGCAAAAACAACAAAATGGACATATAGCCATGGTAAGTTCATTAGCGGGTTTTTTTGGGTTACCAAATTCATCAGGATATGGACCGAGCAAGGCTGCAATGATGAATTATTCAGAGTCAATTTTTAATGACTGTAAAAAAAATAATATTTATGTCAGTTTAATTAATCCTGGTTTTGTAAAAACTCGACTTACAGACCAAAACACTTTTGAAATGCCTTTTTTAATGTCTGCGGAAAAGGCTGCAGAAATTATTTATAAAGCATTGGAAAAAAAACAATACGATATTACTTTCCCAATTGTTATGAGCTTTTTATTTAAGTTTATAAGAATTTTACCAAGACCCATATTTTTCTTTTTCTTAAAATTTATGGTGAAAACATAATGGCTGGTTAAAAGTTCTGATAGACTTTGTGCATTGTATGCTTAATTTTACTTAGATCTTTTTGTTTTGCAGATACCCATGGCTTTTTACACCTCCATTTTTTCATAGTGGGGATCAGTGAATGTTCCCAATTTAAATAACCTTTTGAATGCAATTTATTTCCATGGTGTCTTTTTGAAAAGAAATACGTCGGATCGGGTTTTGTAATTTGGTATTTCTTTTTTAAAACACCGCAGTTTTTTTTCTGCCAAATAGCGTTGTATCCCATGCGTCTTAACCATATTACAGAAAATACCGCTGAACTTGGGATGTTTGAAAAAATAAAAATTTTTGTTTTAGTTGATGATATGAATTTATCAGTATTTTGAACCAATGTTGTTGCATTAACTTGTTTCCAACCTTTAATTTTTTTAAATTTTTTTATTTCAGAACTTAACTGAAAATAGTGATTATTTTCCATTGTGCCCCTTTTTTCGGTTGATGGAATTTTGAATTTTTTAGCAATACTTTTTGATAATTTTAAATCATTTTTTTGATTAACTTTAAAATTATGAATTTTTGAACGTACTCTCATCGACCTTTCATATCCACTTAAAACCCAGTTTTGAGTACCGCCGTTTAAAACAAATTTTTTATTTCTAAAATTAAAATCTTTTAAAGTTTGGTATGCAATAATGCTTCTAGTTCTCCCCGCGCAGTGGACTATATAATCTTTTTCAAGGTTTTTTTTATCATTTATGAAGCAAGGCAATTCACCCCCAGAACATTGAACCGATTGTGGTAATGTAAATTTTTCAAATTCTTTCTTTGGCCTTGCATCTATCTGCAAATAATTATGATCACCTTGGTGTATTTTTTTTAGATCTTTTGGAAATAAATTTTTTACATTTGATGTAATTTCAATCCATTCTCCAAAAGCTTTAGAAGAAGTGTATTCACCAGCCCAGTAAGGTAATTTTGAATTTTTCCAACTTTTATAATCACCTTTTATAAAATATATGTTTTTATAATTAAATTTTTTTAAAACATTATCTATTTTTCTAGCTTCTATTTTATTTTTTATTCCAATTATAATTAGTTGAGTATTTTTATCTGGAACAAGTTCATGCACTAAAAGATTTAATTTGTTTGAAGGGCAATTTATTGAACCAAAAGCAAACCCCTTCACATATTGTTTTCTTTCTCTAATATCTAAAAAGGAGATGTTTTCTTTATGGTTCTTTAATAAATTAATTATCTCTTTAATTTCTAAAAATTGCATTAAACAATTTCAATCCAGTAACCATCGGGATCTTTAATAAAGGCAATATGCTTCATATTACCATCACTTGGTTTTTTTTGAAAAGTAACACCTAAATCTTCAAATCTTTTACATGCCTTTTGTACATCTGGAACTCTAAAGGCAATATGACCAAAACCTCTCGGTTCTTTATTACCGTCATGATAGCTGAAGCTAATATCATCTTCGGTGCCGTGATTATGAGTTAATTCTAAAATAGATTTTTGACTAAGAACCCAGCTTCTTCTTTCATCATCTGTGTCTGGAATATTTTTTACTTCATTTTCATCAAAAGTACCTAAAAAATATAAAGAGAATTTTGCAGCGGGAAAATCTATTTTTCGCAAAAGTTTCATTCCCATTATTCTTGTATAGAAATCAATTGATTTAGCAGGATCTTTTACTCTCAACATGGTGTGATTTAATCTGTAGCTCTGCGTCTCTTTATCTGGATTTTTACAATTTTCATTTATTTCATCAAACATGGCACCTCCTATTAATCATTAGCTTTTTTAAGACGTAGATAAATTTTATTTAAGTTTTTATTTATTAGATCGAAAGTCTTATCTTTGCTTAATCTATTTTTTAACTCCTCGTTAATGCCACCTTTGGTTTGGAGCTCTTTGATTGATTTATTTAAGTCAAATTTATTATTATTTAACTCAAATAACATTCCAGTTAAAAAAGTATTAAGATATTTATCTGCTTCATTGTTTTTAACTTTATTTTTTTGCAAATAATCTTTTAGAGTTTTTATAATAGAAACATATGATGCCATAAATGATGACATTACCCAGAAATGATTATTTTGCTGTTCATTTTTGGCAACCACAACAGTGCCAATAGTCTCAAATAATTTTTTAACCTTGTTATTATTTGGATAAATAATTGTTGGACTCAAACCATCTTTTGCCATTGGCAAAGGCGCTGCTTTAATAATTGTTTTAGCTGGCAAGCAATTTGCTTTCAAATTTTTAATATTAATTGTTGATACAAAACTTACAATTATTTGGTTATTTCTAAATTTAAGTTTTTTAATCTCTTTCATAGCTGCCTTAGGCAGCAGGCTTATGAAAATTATTGAAGATCGATCAATAATTTCTTGATTATCCTCAAATACTTTAATTTTTTTGGAAGTTCTCTTTAGTTTTGATGAATTTTTTTTTGATCTAAGAGAAATATTGATTTGCTCAAACTTTGTTTTTGACTTAACTAAGCCTTCAATGACTGCAGTTGTAATTGTACCTGTTCCTAAGAATCCTAACTTCATAAAGCTAGTATTAAACTAAAGATATATGTTATCCAATTATAAAATTCCTGGCTTTTTACTCATTGCACTTGGCGGCTTATTTTTGAGCACAGGTGGAACAATTTTTAAACTTTTTCAAACCCAGGATATTTGGGCTATATATTTTTTGAGATCATTTTTTTTTACACCCGCGGTTGTAATTTTTTTATTTTTTAGTTCTAAAAATAGTGTTTTTCAAAAACTTAAAGATATTGGCCTTATAGGAATTGTTTGCTCTATATTATTAGCAACTGGTAGTGGGGCATATATGTTTGCAATGAAGAATACTACAGTTGCAAACGTCTTATTTATAATTAGTACGCAAACTTTTATGCTTACCATTGCTGGCTATTTTATTTTAAAAGAAAAAATAAATCTAACCACTGTAATTGCAATCATTATGGCTGCAATTGGAATATATATTATGATTGGCACAAAAATTTCAAATGGCACTGCTTTAGGTAATGCGTTTGCCTTTATTACTCCAATTTGTTTTACGTCCATTGTAATTATTATTAGAAAATTTAATCAGATTGATATGGTTCCAGCTGTTGGTTTATCTGGAATATTTTGTATGGCCGTTGGGGTCATGATGAGTGAAAATTTATCAATTAGTCAGCATGATTTATTTTTGGCATTTTTGTTTGGGTCAATTCAATATGCGCCAGGATTTATTTGTTTAACACTAGGATCAAGAGCAACAGAATCTGCCAAGGTTGGAATCTTCGCATTTACCGAAGCTATTGCCGGACCAATCTGGGCATGGATAATTATTAGTGAAAATCCTTCACTTGGCGTATTTGTAGGTGGTACTGTTATTTTTTGTGCTTTACTGTTAAAAACTTTTAAAAAATAAATGAAACAAATTGCAATTATTGGAGCAGGATTTTCTACATCGGTGCTATGTCATTATTTAAATGAACAGGATATTATCATCTTTGAAAAAGCAAGAGGGCCAGGAGGAAGATCTTCAACAAGGAAGGTTGATGGTATCGGTATGTTTGATCATGGGCTTCAATACATTTCGCCTAAAGATTCAGAATTTCTAGAGTTTGTAAGAAGCATTAAACATATCAAAAGATGGGATGGGGATTTTGTTGAAATTGATGGAAAGGTTACTGTGCTACCAAATAGCGAGAAATTTATTGGGGAAAGTGGGAACAATGATTTTGTAAAATCAAATATAAATTTAGATCAGTGCCATTTCAAAACAAGAATTGAAAAGATTGTTTTTGAAGGTGACCATTGGAAACTTATTGATGATAGCTCTAATGAGCATTTGGCTAAACAAGTTATTTTAACCCTTCCCCAGGAACAAACCAACGAACTGGTTAAAGATTTAGATATTGGGTTTCAGATCACGGAAAACAAAATGAAACCCTGTTTTACAGTAATGTTAGGTTTGAAAGAATCACCTATTTTTAAGCATTCTGGTTATGTGTTAAATAACTCTATTGTTTCATGGTGTGCAAATGAAACTTCAAAACAAAGAGAGTTCAACAATAATGATTTAACACTGCTTACCCTTCAGACTACTGAGGAATACGGCTTTAATAACTTTGAAAAGTATAAAGAAAATAAAGATCAAATATTAAGTGAAATTGTAGGAGAGTTTTTAGATATCTTTAAAATTGATGAGTCAGAAGTTATTCATAAACAAGTTCATGGTTGGCTTTACGCCTTTTCTGATCCGGTGAATTCTGAAGTATTTTACAATAAAGAAAAACGGATAGGGATTGCTGGAGACTGGTTTACAGGTGGACGAGCTGAAAATTCATGGAAAAATGCAAAATTGTTGGTTGAAAAACTAAGTAAATAGAAGTGGGAAACGAACCCATTTCACCAAACGAACCTAAATTAACCCCACAACTATTGCGTTATTGTAATCCTATAAGTAAAAGATAAGTTAATTTCATACGGGAGAGTCTGTTAAATCAGCACCGAAGGAGCAAAGCCCAGGAAACTCTCAGGTAAATGGACCGTATGTAAAATAAACTCTGGAAAGCGGACTTAAGTCCCACCGAAGGAGCCAAAATCTCTCAGGTAAATAGACAGATGGGCATTAGGTAACAGAGTTTATGAGTAATGAAATTTTAAAAACTGTATTGTACGACTATCATGTTTCCAATGGTGGAAAGATGGTTCCTTTTGCGGGCTATCAAATGCCAGTTCAATATCCTGATGGCATAATGAAAGAGCATCAACAAGTTCGATCTGCAGCAGGAATATTTGATGTATCTCATATGGGCCAATTTTCAATTTATGGAAAAGAAGATGATTATTTAGCTTTAGAAAAAATTGTTCCTATTGATTTAAAAAATCTAAAACTTAACCAATCCAAGTACTCAGTTTTGATGAATAATGATGCCGGAATTGACGATGACTTAATCGTTACAAAAGTCGATGGTGGTTTAAATATAGTTTTAAATGCTGCGTGCAAACATAAAGATATAAAAAGAATTCATGAAGTAATTAATCCGTCCAAAACAAAGTTACACGAAGATCTATCTTTAATAGCCTTACAAGGTCCAAAAGCAGTGGATATTTTAGAACCAATTATTGAAGGTGTAAAAACACTAACTTTTATGAATGGAAATAAATTTAAATTTAAAGGAGAGGATCTTTTTATTAATAGATCAGGTTATACAGGTGAAGATGGTTTTGAAATTTCAATCTCTAACGAATTAGTAGAAGATTTGTGTAACAGTCTTTTGGAAAGTAAAGAGGCTAAACTTATTGGTCTGGGTGCGAGAGATTCTTTAAGGTTAGAAGCTGGACTCTGTTTATATGGTCACGATCTAGATAGTAAAATAACTCCAGTTGAGGCAAGTCTAACTTGGGCTTTAGCAAAAAAAAATAGAGAAGAAGGAAATTTTTTAGGCGCAGATAAAATTAAAGAGCAAATTACAAATGGTGCCAGAAAAAAAAGAGTTGGCATTCAACCAGAAAAAATTATTGCCAGAGAAGGCTCTAAAATATTTAAAAATGATAAAGAAATTGGAGTTGTGACAAGCGGTGGTTTTGGACCAAGCGTGAATAGCCCTGTTGCAATGGGGTATGTTTTGAAAGAATTTTCTAATGAAGGTGATGATCTGGAACTAGAAGTGAGGGGAAAAAGGTATGCAGCAAAAGTTTTTAAATTGCCTTTTTATAAAAAAAATTACGTAAAATAAGGAAGGACAATTATGGCTGAAAAAAAATATTCAAAAAAACACGAATGGGTTGAAGTTGATGGTGATTTTGCAACAATTGGAATTACACAGCATGCAACCGAACAACTTGGAGACATTGTATTCACCGAAGTTCCAGACAAAGGAAAAGAAATCTCAGCTGGTGGTGAAGCGGCTGTAGTAGAGTCTGTAAAAGCTGCTAGTGATGTGTATTCGCCAATTTCAGGCGAAGTTACAGAAACAAATGAAGCGATTGTAACAGAGCCTGCTTTAGTAAATCAGGAACCTGAAGGTAAAGGTTGGTTTTTTAAAATTAAAATTTCGAATGCTGCTGAAATAAATGAACTAATGAATAAAGAAGAATACGATAAATTTGCAAAGGAGGATGCTAGTTAATGTTAGATAAAAGAAACCAAGAATTTATAAGAAGGCATATTGGGCCATCTAAACAAGAACAAGATAAAATGCTATCTTATCTTGGATATAAAACTCTAGATGAATTTATCAAAAAGATTGTTCCTAAAAAAATCCATGAACAAAATCCTCTAAATTTAGAGTCATCTATGTCTGAACATGATTCACTCAGTAAATTAAAAAAAATAGCTAGTGAAAATAAAGTTTATAAAAATTTTATAGGCATGGGTTACTACGGCACATATACACCCAATGTTATTTTGAGAAATCTATTAGAAAATCCAGGTTGGTATACCTCTTACACGCCTTACCAGCCAGAAGTGGCTCAAGGGAGATTGGAAATGTTATTAAATTTTCAACAAATGGTAACCGATCTTACTAAAATGGATATTGCAAATGCATCTCTATTAGACGAAGGAACAGCTGCCGCCGAGGCTGTTGCACTATGCCAAAGGGTCGATAAAAGTAAATTAACTAAAATATTTATTTCTAAAAATTGCAATCCTCAAACTATTGATGTTGTAAAAACTAGAGCAGAACCGTTTAATCTTGAGGTAGTAATTGGAGATGACAAAGATATCTCTTCAGTTGATGGTGATTTATTATGCTCTTTATACCAATACCCAAATACTTATGGTGAGATTTTAGGTGTTGAAGAATTTATAAAAGAAACGCAAAAGAAAAAAGGGAAAGCTATCATTGTTTCTGATCTGCTTGCTTTAACTATTTTAAAACCTCCTGGGGAAATGAACGCCGACATCGTCGTTGGGAATTCGCAAAGATTTGGTGTTCCAATCGGTTATGGTGGACCACATGCTGCTTTCTTTGCAACAAAAGATGAGTTTAAAAGAGCTATGCCAGGAAGATTAATTGGTGTTTCAGTTGATAGGAATAACGATCAAGCTTTGAGGATGGCACTACAAACTCGTGAGCAACATATAAGAAGAGAGAAGGCGACTAGTAATATTTGTACTGCTCAAGCGCTACTTTCAATTATCGCTGCTGGTTATGGTATATATCACGGACCTGAAGGGATAAGACATATTGGAGAAAGAACGACAAAGTTTGCTAATTTATTTGCCAATAAAATTAAAACTAAATTTGAAATATTGTCTGATCAATTTTTTGATACCGTTACAATTCATACTAAAGATAAAACCCATGAAATTTATTCAAAATCTATACAGTATAAAATTAATATTAGGTTAATTGAGAATCATGCGGTTTCTGTTTCTTTTGATGAAACTACCAAAACAGAGGATTTGAATAATTTATTCGAAGTTTTTGGAATCAATGAAGAAGTTAAAACCCTCGATGGCGTTAGAATTAAATCAGTAAATGAAAATTTAATTAGAACATCAAAGTATTTAACTCATGAAGTGTTTAATTCATATCATTCTGAAACAGAAATGCTTCGTTATTTAAAAAAATTAGAAGATAAAGATATTGCGCTTAATCGTTCTATGATTGCTCTAGGTTCATGTACCATGAAACTAAATGCAGTAGCTGAAATGATACCTGTAACATGGCCAGAGTTTGGAAACATTCATCCTTTTGCACCAGTAGATCAAGCGCAAGGTTATATGAAAATGTTTAAAGATTTAGAAGTCATGTTGTCAGAAATAACTGGTTTTGATGGTATTTCTTTGCAACCGAACGCGGGAGCCCAAGGAGAGTATGCAGGATTAATGGTGATAAGAAAATTTCATATTGAAAATGGAAATTCAAATAGAAATGTATGCTTGATACCAAGTTCAGCACATGGAACAAATCCAGCTAGTGCCCAAATGGCAGGTATGAAGGTTGTTGTCACTAACTGTGACAGTGATGGTAATGTTGACCTAGATGATTTGACAAAAAAAGCGAAGGAGCACTCAGAAAATTTAGCTGCTTTAATGGTTACCTATCCTTCTACTCATGGGGTTTTTGAGGAACATATAAATGAAATATGTGAAGTAATTCATAAGCATGGCGGTCAAGTTTACATGGACGGAGCAAATCTTAACGCCTTAGTTGGACTTGCAAAACCTGGCAAGTTTGGTCCAGACGTGTGTCACATGAACTTACATAAAACTTTTTGTATTCCACATGGTGGTGGTGGCCCAGGAATGGGTCCAATTGGTGTTTCAAAACATTTAATGCCGTACCTACCAAATCATTCAATAATAAAATCAGGACCTGAAAAGGGAATGGGAGCTGTATCCGCTGCACCTTGGGGTAGTGCTAGCATCTTACCAATATCTTGGATGTATATTAAGATGATGGGTGGAGAAGGTTTGAGATATGCTACAGAGGTCGCTATCTTAAATGCTAATTATATGTCAAAGAAATTAGAAGGTTCTTATAAAACTTTATACAAAGGTAAAAATGATCTCGTTGCTCATGAATGCATTCTAGATTTTAGACCAATTAAAGCTGAATCTGGTATTTCAGAAGAGGATATTGCAAAGAGACTGATCGATTATGGTTACCATGCCCCAACTATGTCATGGCCAGTCGCAGGCACACTGATGATTGAGCCAACAGAAAGTGAAAGCTTGGCCGAGCTGGATAAATTCTGCGATGCTATGATCAATATTAGAAAAGAGGTTAAAATGGTTGAGAGTGAAGTGTTTGATAAATCAGACAACCCACTTAAAAATGCCCCTCATACCAATTTAGAGCTATCAGCTGATTCATGGACACATAAATATACTAGGGAGCAAGCAGCTTTCCCTCTTAAATATTTAAAAGCAAATAAATTTTGGCCACCTGTTGCAAGAGTTGATAATGTTCATGGTGATAGAAATTTAGTATGCTCTTGCCCATCTCTTGAAAGTTATAGAGATGAAGAAGCGGCGTAGTGAAATTAGAAATTTTTTATAATCCAGGTAATGTTGCTTGTGATTATTTAAAAATTCATGATGATCATCGATTTATATTTAGAGTATTTGTAAACCTTACTTACTATAGTCACATACTTGGTTTGATGGCGCTATACTACTCTAAGTATTTTAGCTTCTAAATGTTCAGTAAATATAAAAGCTTATTATTAATTTTAATTGTAACCCTTTCTTTATCTGGCTTAGCAGGATGGATTACGAGAATTAATATTTATCCATGGTATGCAAATTTAAACAAATCATTATTTTCACCGCCTAATTGGGTATTTGGGCCTGTTTGGACATTGCTTTATATTTTTATGAGCATTGCGATTTGGATTATTTATGAAAAATCAAAAATTGAAAATGTAAGTTTTTCAAAAAAAATATTAAGAATATATTTTTATCATTTGATTATTAATTTTTCTTGGAGTTTTGTATTTTTTTATTATCATTTAATTTTTGTTGCTTTTATAAATATACTTTTTTTAATTATCGCAATATGTATATTAATGTTTTTATATTATCCCAGATCTAAAATTTCATTCTATTTAATGACACCATATTTGTTATGGGTGGCCTTCGCTGCTTTTTTAAATTTTGAGATATTTTTGATTAATTAATTCTATTAATAATAAAAAATGAAAGTTCTTGCAATTTTTGTACTATAAAATTTTTTTCAAAAATAGATAAAGAGTCAGAGGCGACATTAGAAAAATAATCAGCTCTTTTCTTGCAAGTCTTAATAATATTATGTTTATTAATTAATCTTAAAACTTCTTTAAAGTCATTTTCTGTACGAAGATCTTTAGAGAAGAAGTCACTTAGTATTGATCTTTCTTTATCAGATGCTTTTTGGAATAGTAAAATAATTGGCAATGTAATTTTTCCTTCTAAAAAGTCACTTCCGATTTTTTTTCCAAAAACTTTTTCTTTTGATGAGTAGTCCAAAATATCATCTGTAATTTGAAAACAAATTCCAAGATTTCTTCCGTAAGACTCCAGCGCTTCCTTTTCTTTATTGGAACGATCGTTAATGCACCCTCCAACTCTCATTGAAGCACCAAATAGAGACGCTGTTTTTGCTGTAATAATGTCTAAATAATTTTTTTCAACCATATCAATTTGTTTTTCGAATTCTAATTGCAATATTTCACCTTGAGCAATTTCTGAAGATACAGAAGACAAAACTTTTAAAACTTCTTGTGACCCATCATCAACCATCATCTGAAAGCATCTGCTTAACAAATAGTCACCAGCTAATATTGAACTTTTGTTGCCCCAAATAGCATTCGTAGTTTTGAAGCCTCTTCTAGTCATACTTTTGTCAATTACATCGTCATGCAATAAGGTTGCGTTATGTATTAGCTCGACACAAGCGGCTAAGTTAATATGCCTACTTCCTTTATATCCAAATATTTCTGAAGAACAGATGGTCAGCAATGGTCTTAATCTTTTCCCCCCAGTTTTCATAAGATGAGAAGCCATTTCTCCAACAAGTTCAACGTGACTTGATAATTTAAGCTTTATATGTTCATCAACCTGTCTGAGTTGATCAGCATGGGCAGATTTGATCTCATCGAATGTATTAACCTTAGGTTGTTTAAAGGGTATTACGTTTAAAAGCATGGTTGTTATTAGCTTATTTAGTTATTAATTGTTAACATTGAAGTGACGCACTTGTAATAAGAACTTTTAAAAAAATCACTAATAAATATAAGTAATTCTTAATAAATATGATTTTTTCAAAAAAACCTCAGGTTGCACATATCAAGCTTAATGGAGTC
>CBFHHD010000022.1:0-18151 GCA_965655605.1 Candidatus Pelagibacteraceae bacterium
GTGATCGATTTAGTAGAACTCATAGCTGGAACATCACTACCAAAAGTTTCTTTAATAGCTTCTAACTCTTTTAAATCACCAATGGGCGTTGAAGTACCATGCGTATTTATGTAATCAACTTTTGCCCTTTTTTTAGTTGATAGTGCCATTTGCATACATCTTACTGCCCCCTCACCTGATGGCTGAACCATGTCGTATCCATCTGAGGTCGCACCGTAACCTGTAATTTCTGCATAAATTTTTGCACCTCTTGCTTTTGCCTTTTCCATTTCTTCTAAAACTAAAACTGCCGCTCCCCCTGCGATTACAAATCCATCTCTATCTGCATCGTAAGCTCTTGAAGCTTTTGATGGGTCTTCATTTCTCTTAGATGACAATGCTGTCATTGCATCAAACATTGCTGACATTCCCCACTCAAGCTCTTCTCCTCCACCAGCAAAAATAATATCTTGCTTACCGGATTGAATAAGTTCCATTGCATTCCCAATACAATGTGCGCTGGTTGCACAAGCTGAACTAATTGAATAATTTATTCCTTTAATTTTAAACGGTACTGCAAGTGTTGCAGAACATGTGCTCGACATTGTTCTTGGAACGATTAAAGGACCCATCTTTTTTGGAGACGCTTTTCTTGTACTATCAATGGCATGAATCACATTTTTGATTGAAGGACCCCCTGATCCAATAATAATTCCTGTCTTAACATTGCTGATATCAGATTCCTCAAGACCAGAGTTTTTTACAGCTTCTTTCATCGCGATGTAGGCATAAGCAGAGCCATCACCCATAAATCTTTTTTCTTTTCTCTCTAAAGCTTCATCAAGATTTAATTTAATAGATCCACATACTTGACTTCTAAAATTATAACCCTTGTACTCTTCCGATGACACTATTCCTGACTTTGTGTGAAGTAGAGAGTCTAAAACCTCATCGCTATTGTTACCAATGGAAGATACGATTCCAAATCCTGTTACAACTACTCGTCTCATAAATTACTTTGGAATAAGCCTACTTTTAAATTTTTTGTACTGTAGATTTTTTTATCATCAATTAAAAGCACACCATCTCCAAGACCAACCGAAGTTTCGCCTTTTTTGATAACTCGTTTCATATCAATAATGTATTTTACTAATTTGTTATGTTGGAGAACTTCGCCTGTAAATTTTACTTCTCCAGCACCTAAAGCTCTTCCTTTACCAGGATTACCGCACCAACCCAGAAAGAAACCAACAAGCTGCCACAACGCATCAAGTCCAAGGCAACCCGGCATTACGGGATCAGTTTTAAAGTGACAATCAAAAAACCAAAGATCTTTTTTTATATCTAGTTCAGCTTCAATATAACCCTTGTTATGAGCTCCACCGTCTTCTGTTATTTTGGTTATTCGATCAAACATTAGCATTGGAGGTGACGGCAATCTTGCATTACCTAAACCAAACATTTCACCATTGCCACATGATATTAAATTTTCGTAATTATAGGAATTTTGTCTACTCATTAAGGATGCTTTTATACTTTAAAAGACTAATTAATTATACAAAAAATACGTTAGAATTATTCAATTATTTCTGCAGTTTTTACTTCCCAAAGATTATTTTTTTTTAACCAACCTCTAATTTTAGAATTTTTTACATAGCACCAATTCTTATTACAATTGTCTATAATTAAAGTTTGGTAAATTTCTAGTTTGGCTTTTGGTTTAGAGTAAATTGTGGGTTTAGTAAAAACCACCAAGTTATTTTTTAGGGTAACGGTCGTTCTTTGTTTTGATAATTGTGAAATATGTACCCAGCCAGAGTCGTTTTCATAATCTTTAATTTTTCTCCAGTTATAGTGTTCATCCATGATTAACACAGGTAAATATTTTTTTTGATAAACAAATTTTACGGGATAAGTTTTAGCAGGACCAAGCCTTACATTAACTTTATTATTTTTTAAACTTCTTAGTTCTGCATGACAATCTATTGATAAAAATAACAGAAAGAAAATAACAAGTAATTTTCTAAACATGATTTTTGCATTTTTTGCTTATGCCAATTTTTACATTTCTAAAAGTTAGTTTTTCTAGATCAATGATCAATAGGCGGTTAGTTATACTTGATTTTAACTGAACTATTTCTTTTATAAGTTCATTCGCAATGATTGTGCCTGCTAAACCAGTAACAGTTCCTAGAATTCCCTCATCTTGACACCTGGGTGTTTCAGAGGGAGGTTTTGGCATAAAGCACTTAAAGCAAGAAGTTTTCTGTCTAAAGTTAAAAAAGAAAACGTGAGCATGTAATTGACCGACTGCACCAATAAACAAACCTTTTTTTTGCTGGTAACAGGCATCATTAATTAGAAGTTTAGTTTTAAAATTATCAGTCCCATCAACAATATAATCGTAGTTTTTGATGATAGATTTAATGTTAGTTTTGTTTATTTTTAACTTGTAAGTTTTTACTTGTATTTTTTTATCAATTTCATGAATTTTTTTTTTAGAAATTTTTACTTTATCTAATTTTAGATCCTTTTGACCAAATAATATCTGTCTATGAAGATTGCTTTTTGACACTGTATCATGATCAACAATACCTATGTTTTGTACCCCTGCTCTTGTTATAAATTGTAATACAGGCGCACCAATTCCTCCGGCTCCAATAACTAAAATTTTGGCATTTTGTATTTTAATTTGACCCTGAATATTAATTTTTTTTAAGTTAATTTGGGCGCGGTATCTTTCAATTTGATCATTACTTAAGGACATTAATTCTTACCAGTTGATCCAAAACCACCATCACCACGCAAAGTTTCGGGCAACTCATCAGCGCTTTCAAAATCTACCTTTATTACAGGACAAACTACCATTTGAGCTATCCTATCCCCTTTTTTTATTACAAAATTAGATTGGCCAAGGTTAATTAATATTATTTTAATTTCTCCTCTATAATCTGCGTCTATGGTACCTGGAGTGTTTAATACTGTGATATTATTTTTTAAAGCAAGTCCAGATCTTGGTCTGATTTGTATTTCAAAATCTTCAGGTATGGCAACCGAAATTCCCGTTGCAACCAATTGAGTTTGGTTTGGTTTGATAACCAAATCTTCATCAATATAAGCTTGAAGATCAAGACCAGAAGACCCTGAGGTTTTGTATTCTGGCTGTTTAACATCAGGATAAAGTTTTTTAATTAAGGCTTTTACCTTCATTTATTTTAAACTCATTTAGAATTTGTTTGACTAGAATAGATGCAACTTCTGACTTATCTCTTTTAGAGACTGTTTCAAATTTCTCATCTTGTTTGAAAATTGTTACTTCGTTTTTATTTGAATTAAAACCAATTTCTTTGTTTGAAACATCGTTAGCAACAATCCAGTCACAATGTTTTTTCCTTAATTTTTCAAGGGCATATTGTTTTATGTTATTAGTTTCTGCTGCAAACCCAACTACTAAATCAGGTCTTAATTCGTTATGAGTACTAATGTAATTTAAGATATCTAAATTTTCTTCAAGCGAAACAGATAAATTTTTACCCTGCTTTTTTATTTTTTTTTCTGCAGTTTTGGATTTAAAATCTGCAACGGCAGCTGTGCAAACGGCTATATTTGTTGGCAAGCTTTCTTGAACAGCCTCAAACATGTCATCTGCAGATACAACATTTATTGTATCTAAATTTTTATCTATTTTAATTTGATTGGGGCCAATAATAAGCTTAGTTTTAACGCCAGCCTCCATTAATTTTTTTGCTATAAAATAACCCTGCAAGCCAGAAGATTCATTGGATATATAACGAACAGGATCAAGATATTCTCTTGTTGGTCCTGCTGTAACTAAAGCATTAAGATTTAAATCTTTATGAGTTAAGAAATTTTTTATTGTATTTTCTATTTCTGAGACTTCCGCCATTCTACCTTCGCCAAACTCCCCACAAGCTAACATTCCTTCCGAAGGCCCAATCATTGAAAAGTTTCTTTTATTAAGTTCATTTACGTTTTTCTGAGTAGCTACATTTCCCCACATTTGGACATTCATAGCAGGAGCAAGAAAAATCTTTTTATTTGAGGCTAAAATAATTGTAGTAATAAAATCATCTGCAGAACCATTTGCTATCTTCTCAATAATATTTGCTGTAGCTGGTGCAATTAAAATAAGATCAGCCCATCTTGAAAGGGCAATATGATCCATTTCCATTTCTTCATTCAGATCAAAAGTATTTTTGTAAACTTTATTTTTAGATAATGCAGAAATTGAAAGAGGGGTAACAAATTCCTCAGCTGATTTTGTTAAAAGCGTTTTTATCTCATAGTTTTGAGATGAAAGACTTCTTATCAGATCAAGAACTTTATACGCCGCTATACCACCCGATATTATTAATAATAATTTTTTTGGAGACATAATTATGAGATTAATTAAATATTATTAATAAAGAAATTACCACTAATAATATAAATATTATTATTAAATTTTGCTGATTTTTAATTTTTAATTTTTCAATTTCAAATTTTTTAGCAATTTCATCATTTGATGAAACGGTTCCAGCAGCCAGTAATTCCAAAGTCTTTGATGCCTTATCCATCATTGCCGGAAGTTCAGGAAGCCTATCCATAACCTGAGAAGTTGTCTTAATAGCTTGATTAAACTTTGCCTCTGGTCCAACTTCTTTTTTTAGCCATCCTTCTAGAACTGGTTTTGAAATCTCCCAAATATTTGCATCTTCATCAAGTGTTCTTGCCACACCCTCTACAACAACCATAGTTTTTTGTAGTAACAACAATTGAGGCTGAGTCACCATATTAAATCTTTCGGTAATCTCAAATAATTGTGCCAAAAGTTTTCCAGCAGAAATATTTTTAATAGACTGGCCAAAAATTGGTTCACCAATTGATCTTAAAGCTTGTGAAAAAGCCTCTTTATTTTCAGTTTGAGGCACTAAACCTGCTATGAAATGAACATCTGCTACTTTTTCATAATCTCTTTGAATAAAACCATATAAAATTTCAGCAAGGTATTTTTTATTATTTGCATCTAATCTGCCCATAATGCCAAAATCTACTGGTATGAGATTTCCCTCACTGTCGACAAATAAATTTCCTTGATGCATATCACCATGAAAAAAACCATCACCAACTGCTTGTCTCAAAAAATTTTGAATAACATTTTTTGCTAACTCTTTTTTATCAATTCCAAGTTCATCAATGGCATCTAGGTCTTTAATTTTAATTCCATCAACCTTTTCTGAGACCAACATTCTCTTTGATGTAAAATCCCAATTAATATTCGGAACTTTAAATTTTGGGTCACCTGCTGTATTTTTTTTAAGTTCACTGCCAGCTGATGCTTCAAATCTAAGATCCATTTCAATTGATGTAATTTCTCTTAAAAGATGTACAATTTCTATAAGTCTAAGGCGTTTTGTTTTTGGAAGTATTGTCTCTATAATTGAAGCAAAAAGCATTAGAGCTTCCAGTTCCTCATTAAATTTTCTTTCAATTTCTGGCCTTAATATTTTGATTGCGTAATCTTTGCTATCTATCTTTGCGAAATGAACTTGAGCAATAGAAGCAGCGGCAATTGGTTGGCTTAGATTTTTAATTTCTTTAAATTTTTCATCTCCAATTTCATTTATTATACTTTGTTTAGCAATTTCCATTTCAAATGGCGGCATCTCGTCTTGAAGACTCTGTAATTCTTTTGCCAAATCTTTTCCCATTATATCAGGCCGAGTTCCTAGAAATTGTCCTAATTTGATGAAAGTTGGTCCCAACTCTCTTAAAGCTTCGGTTAATCTCAAACCGACACTTTTGCTATCTAATTCCTTTTTTTTAAAAGATGAAAAACCAAAAATTTTTATCGAAGCTCTAATGAGAATATTTGGTTTATATAATTCACCAAAGTAATCTAGAGTAGAAGATTTAGCCAAGACACGACCAATTTTTAGTAAAATTAAAATTTTTCTAATCATCAAATTTCCAAGCAACATGAATGGTTGCAATACCACCGAATAAATTCTTAGTATTAATATTTTTAAATCCTGAGTTTATCAATTTTTTTGAGATTTCTCCTTGAGTATAAAAATCCTCAATACTTTGCGTTAAATATTCATAAGGCTTTGAATTTTGATTTAAAACTTTACCTAAAACAGGAATAACTTTTGAATAAACATTATATAAGTTTTTAAGAATCGGCTTTTTTACTTTGTAAAATTCTAGACAATAAAACCTTCCACCTTTTTTTAAAACATTAAACGCCTCGTTAAGTGCTTGATCTAATTTGGTTATGTTTCTCAATCCAAAACTAATACAATAAATATCCATAGAGTTTTTTTTAAGAGGGATATTTTCAGCATACGAGCATAAATTTTTTACATTGCTAAATTTTTTAAATTCAGAAATATTCTGTGATAACATTTTAAAGTTTGGCTCTATTCGCACTATCTCAGACTCTTGATCAATTTTTTTTAGTAATAATTTTGATATATCTCCAGTGCCTGAAGCCATATCAATTATTTTTTGCGGATAGGACAAATCCATCATATTTACAAAATTTTTTTTCCAAATTCTATGTGTTCCTAGTGACATAACATCATTCATTAGATCATAATTCTTATGAACATTATCAAATACGTCATTAACAAAATCAGTGTTTTTGTGTTGATGTATATTTTTCATAATTTATTAAGATGCTAATTTATTAAATATTTAATTATATGCCAGAACTTCCAGAAGTAGAAATAACCAAAAGAAGCTTATCAAAACATATTTTACATCAAAAAATCAAAGCTGTGACAATAATTAATCCAAGATTAAGATACAGATTAAATAAAAAAACCTTTGCAGGAATTTTAAATCAAAAAATTTCTAATGTTAAGAGAAGATCAAAATACATTCTTATTTATACGACTAAAAAAGATGTATTACTTATTCATCTTGGGATGACAGGCAGATTTTATTTTATGCATTGTAAAGAAAAAAAAATAGATACAAGCTTCTACACATCAAACAGCATTATTCAAAAGCATGACCATCTAAAGATATCGTTTGCAGAGTTTGATTTAATTTATAATGATATAAGAAAGTTTGGTTTTATTAAATTACTAAAAGAAGCAGACTTAGATAATGTATCTCATCTTAAAAAGCTTGGCCCTGAGCCTTTATCAAAGGAATTTAATAAAAAATATTTGTATGAACAGTTAAGAAAAAAAAAGCTATCAATTAAAAATTTTTTAATGAACCAGCAGAATGTTTCTGGTCTTGGCAATATTTATGTTAATGAGGCGCTATTTTTTAGCAAAATTCATCCTGAAAGCGAATGTTTTAAAATTAATAAGATAAAGGTAGAAATTTTACTAAAGAATATAAAAAAAATACTTTCAAAAGCTATCTTGAAGGGTGGTTCTACTATCGACAACTATCACAACTCTGAAGGGAAGACAGGTTCTTACCAGGCCAACTTTAAAGTATATGGAAGAGAGGGTGAAACTTGTTTAACCCAGAGGTGCTCTTCAACGATAAAGAGAAAATTTAGTATGGGAAGATCCTTCTTTTTTTGTCCTAATTGTCAAAGAATATAGTATTGACCAGCGCTCAAAAGGTTATATAACCCCCAGATCAAAAAATAATGGCAAACACTTCATCAGCAAAAAAAAAAACTAGAGTTATCAAGCGCAAGACAGCTGTAAATAGATTTAGGTTAGGTAAGTACAGAAGTGCAATCTCGGAAATAGAGAATGCAATCAAAGGTGGTGATAAAGCAAAGGCGCTTAAATTATTTGATAAGTTTCAGTCTCAGTTAATGAAAGTATCTAAAACTGGCTCTATTAGAAGGCAAACAGCTTCAAGAAAAATTTCAAGAACAGCAAAAAAACTTGCTGGAATGAAATAACCTTATAAGTAAAATATTTTAAATAACTTTTTTCTACTTCAACTTGTAAATTTAAAATTTTATTTTTTTTTACAACTAAATTTTTTTTACTAAATTTTTTTCAATTAATTCAAAAAAAAATAATAAACAATCTTAAGTTGTCTAAAAAATATTTTTTAAAAATAATTTCTTTTTTTGTTGCTTACGGTTTTAGATTTCATTAAAAGAAATCATCATGATTAATTCTCCAGCATTACAAATAAACGAAGACATCAAAAAAAATTGGTCTGAAGTTCAACTAAAATTGAAAGAGACCTATGGAACAGATGTTTATAAAAGCTGGATTCAAAATGTTGAAGCAAAAGGAATTGATTTTTCATCTTTGATTTTAGTTGTTAAGACAAGGTTTGTTAGAGATTGGATCGTTTCTCATTATGCAGATAAAATCCTCGACCATTATCAAAAGCTAGACAATTCAGTAACAAGAATTCAATTTGAAATTAATGAGATATTTGATGACAAAAGACCTTCTAATATTTTTGATTTTGGAAGTGGTACAAAAATTATAGATCTTAAAGATACGAATTATGGAATCAACAGGATCGACCCTAGGTTAAATTTTGAAAGTTTTGTTACTGGAGAGAGTAACCAACTTGCTTTTTCAGCCGCAAAGAGAGTAACAGAAAGTTTAGGCCACTATAATCCACTTTATATTTACGGTGGAGTTGGTTTGGGAAAAACTCATATTTTAAATGCAATAGGTAATCAGCTAAAACAATTAGATAAAAAGGTAATTTATTTATCAGCTGAAAGATTCATGTATCAGTTTGTTAAATCAATTAAGAACAAAGACACACATAAGTTTAAAGAAATATTTAGAAATGCTGATGTTTTAATTTTAGATGATATTCAGTTTATTAGCGGCAAAGAAGTTACCCAGGAAGAGTTTTTTTATACATTTAATAGTTTATTAGAAAACCAGTCGCAAGTTGTCATATCATGCGATCGGTCTCCTAATGAGTTAGATAGAATACAGGATAGAATTAAATCTAGGCTATCTGGAGGCCTAGTTGTCGATGTTCAGCCACCTGATATTGGTTTGAGACTAGAGATCCTTAAAAAGCGTTGTCTTGCTGAAAAAAATCATTTCGGAAACGAAATTTTAATTAATGAAGAGATTTTATCTTTTATCTCTAATGAGTTTAAGTCAAGCGTAAGAGATATGCTTGGTGTTTTAAATAGAGTAATTGCTTCAGCTAGAATACAAAATAAAAGCCCATCACTTCAGGATGCTAAACTGATATTGAAAGATTTATTGAATAACATGCAGTCTGTAATTAGCATCGAAGATATCCAAAAAATTGTAGTTTCATACTATAATTTATCTACAAATGATTTTCTTTCTGCCAGAAGATCCAGACACATTGCTAGGCCAAGACAAATTGCAATGTATTTATCAAAAAAACTTACAACTAAATCCTTACCTGAAATCGGTAGAAAATTTACAGGGAGGGACCATACCACAGTAATTCATGCCATTAAAAAAATTGAAGAATTAATGTCAAAGGATAGACAGTTTGAGCATGAGGTACAGAGTATTACAGATCGCATAATCAAGAGATAATATGGAATTTCAGATAGATAGGGATGTTTTTTTAAAATCTCTAGCTCATGTCCAAGGTGTAGTCGAAAAGAAAAACACTTTGCCAATTTTAGGGAATGTTCTTTTAGAGGCTTATGATGGTTTTTTGAAAATAACAGCTACTGATTTAGATATAATAATTACAGAAAAATTAACTGCGCAAACCATTAAAGAAGGTTCAATAACAACTACCGCTCAAGTTATTTATGACATCGTAAGAAAGCTTAAGACTGGATCAACATTACATTTAACATTGAAGGATAATAATAGACTAAAATTAATATCAGGGAAATCTGACTTTAATCTTACCTGCATATCACCTGATGAATTTCCTATACTCGAAGACAATATGGATGAAGAATATTTAGAAGTTCCTTCATTTCAATTTTTAAAGATAATTAATAAAACAAAATTTTCTATTTCAAATGATGAAACGAGACATTATTTAAATGGAATATACCTTGATAAGAATGATGAGAATAACCAGATGATAGCAGTGGCTACAGATGGTCATCGTTTGAGCAAGTCTTCTACAGAAATTAAAGGTGTAGAAAATTTTCAGCCTGTAATTTTGCCTAAAAAAACTGTCTTTGAACTACTAACAATTATTGATGAAGACTCAGTTGGTATTAAAATATTATCTACTAAATCAAAAATTAAATTTTTATACAAAGATATTGTTTTAATATCTAAGGTTATAGACGGTAAATTCCCTGATTATGAAAAAGTCATACCTAATGATGAAAGAGTTGATGCCAAGGCAAATGTAGAAGATTTTATTAGTGCATTAGACCGTTTAAAATCATTATCTTCGGATAGAAAAGGTGTAATTAAAATATCGGTAGACAAAGGCTTGATGAAGTTTTTGATTAATGATGCAATATCAGGAGATGGTATTGAAGAGGTTCAAGCTCAATACGAAGGAAAACAATTAGAAATAGGTTTTAACTCAACTTATTTAATAGAAGTGGCCAATGCATTAGAAAGTAAAGAAATTATTTTAATGTTAAAAGATGCGACATCACCCATAAGAGTTAGAGATGAAAAGGATCCTTTGAGCACTTACATTGTTATGCCAATGCGTGTAATTTAGTGCCAAACAAATGTCACTTATTGAAAGTATAGAAATAAATAATTTCAAATCTCATAGAAATTTTAAAGAAAATTTAAAAAAGCAAAATCATATAATAATCTACGGCAAGAATGGTGTTGGAAAAACTAATTTACTTGAAAGTTTGTCATATTTTTCTAATACAAAAGGTTTGAGGGGTGATGCAGCTGACAAAGTCTTTCCTAAAGGAAATGATCAAAATTTAAAAGTAGCAGTAAATTTAAATTTTATTTCAAATAATCAAAAGTATAAAGCATCTTATGAGTTTGAAAATACTTCAGACAAAATTATTAAGACTTATTATCTAGATCAAAAAAAAACTACTTTAAGTAATATAAAAAAATACCTAAATTTTGTTTGGTTGTCTCCATACATGGATAAAATAATGTATGAAGGAAATTCTATAAAACGAAACTTTATTGATAAATTAATATCTCAAAATAATACTGAGTTTGCTAAAATATTATCAAGCTATAAAAAAAATTTAACAGAGAGACTGTCAATTTTAAAAAACTCAAAAGATGAGAAGTGGCTATCAATTATCGAGCAAAAGATTGCAGAAGAAATTTTACTTATTTTTATCGAGCGTCGTAAATATGCAAAAAATTTAAATGAATTAATTGTAGACAAGTTATCAAATTTTCGTAGTACCAAAATAGTTTATAGAAATGATATTTATGATGAAGGTTTAGATAAAGAAGAGACAATAAATCAGCTCATAAAAATTTTATATTCAAATAGACATTTAGATGAATTAACTAAAAGAACCAGCTTTAGTATTAGTTCAGATGAAATATACTTTTTCGATATAAAAAATAATTTGAATACCGACTCCTGCTCTACTGGAGAGCAAAAATCTAGTTTAGTTACAATAATTTTAGCAAATTGCTGGATGATGAAAATTAAAAATAATCAATTTATTATCCTTTTGGATGAGGCAACATCGCATATCGATGAAAAGAATTTTGAACATCTGGTCGTTGAGCTTGAGAAATTCGAAACACAAATTTGGTATACAGGTACGGGCAAAAAAATGTTTCAAGTCATTGAAAATAAAGGCTTTTTTATAGAATTAAGCTAATGTAGGGCTCCATATTTAACGTCAAAAATGTTATAATTAATCAACTTTTAAACTCATAAAAAGTTAAAAAATTTAATGTCAACAGCATCAAACAACACAAATTACGGCGCAGATTCAATTAAAGTTCTTAAGGGTTTAGACGCGGTACGTAAAAGACCAGGTATGTATATTGGAGATACAGACGATGGAACCGGTTTGCATCATATGGTTTTTGAAGTAGTGGACAATGCTATTGATGAAGCTTTAGCTGGTCATTGCGATACTATTGCCGTCTCAATTAATAAGAATAACTCTGTAACAGTCTCGGATAACGGACGAGGGATACCCGTAGAAATACATAAAAGTGAAAAGATATCTGCTGTAGAAGTGATTATGACCCAGTTGCATGCTGGTGGTAAATTTGACCATAAAACTTATAAAGTTTCGGGTGGCTTGCATGGTGTGGGAGTCTCTGTAGTTAATGCATTATCAAAAGAGCTTAAGGTTGACATAAATAGAGATGGAAAAAATTATTTTGTTGAATTCGAAAATGGTGTCACGAAATCCCCATTAAAAGAAATAGGAAAATCTGATCAAACTGGATCAACTATTACTTTTTTACCATCTAATGAAATATTTACAGATACAAATTTTATACTTTCCATACTCGAGAAAAGATTAAAAGAATTGGCATATTTAAACAAAGGTTTAAAAATTTCATTACAAGATCAAAGAAAAGAAAAAGTAAAAAAATTAGAATTTAAATATGATGGGGGTATTAAAGAATTTATAAAGGATTTAAATAAATCAAAATCAAAGATTAAAAATGATAGCAATACAACATTAGAGGATCCTATTTATTTTCAATCTGAAAAAAACGATATCGAAGTAGAGTGTGCTCTTTTATGGAATGCATCTTTTTCTGAAAATGTACTTTGTTTTACAAATAATATACCCCAAAAAGATGGAGGTACTCATTTATTAGGCTTTAGGACATCAGTAACTAGGTTGATAAATAAATATGCTAATGATTATGGTTTTCTAAAAAAAGATAAAGTTACAATTGTTGGTGATGATGTTAGGGAGGGTTTGATTTGTGTTTTATCTGTTAAAGTGCCAGATCCAAAGTTTTCTTCTCAAACTAAAGAAAAATTAGTTTCCTCAGAGGTTAGGCCTGTAGTGGAGGCAATCACGAGTGAAAAAATTTCACTGTGGTTTGATCACAATCCAAAAATTGCAAAAATTATAGTTGGAAAAATTATACAAGCAGCTGTTGCTAGAGAAGTTGCAAGAAAAGCTCGAGAGAGCGTGAGAAGAAAGAATGCCATCGACATTACCAGTCTTCCAGGAAAATTAGCTGACTGCCAATCAAACGATTTAGAGAAAACAGAACTGTTTATTGTTGAGGGTGACTCAGCAGGAGGATCTGCAAAGCAAGCTAGAAATAGAGGATTTCAAGCAGTGCTACCTTTGAGAGGAAAAATTTTGAACACATTTGTAGAATTAAAAAATAATAGTTCTGATAGTAAAAAAGTGTTTTCAAAGATGTTGTCATCAAATGAAATTGTAACTTTAATCAACGCAATTGGGACTGGTGTTGATCCATTTGAAATAGATAAGCTTAGATATGGAAAAATAGTCATTATGACAGATGCTGATGTTGATGGTTCTCATATTAGAACATTAATTTTGACTTTTTTTAATAACAAACCATTCAATGAACTCATCAAAAAAGGCCATGTTTATATTGCCCAACCACCTTTGTATAAAATAAAAATGGGCAAATCATTTAGCTATTTAAAAAATGAGAGTGATCTAGAAAACATAGCTATTAAAAACGCCAAAGAAAAAATTACAACTATTGAATTTGAAAGTAATAAAAAATTTAAATTTGATGAAAAGTTTGTCGATGATTGTTTTGAAGCATTTAATAATTTTAAATTAATAGATGGTGATTTAGATATTTTAGAGAAATTAGTCTCCGTGGGTAGTTTTGCAACAAAAGATAATAAAGTTTTAATCTTAGATGATAAAGATAATAAGAAAAAAGATGGTGCAATTAAAGCAGTTGCAGATCAATTAAATAAATCTATCTCTAACAAAGAACTTAAATGGATCGCAAAGTTTGAAAAGGGGTCATTTATTTTACAAAGAGAATTTTATCATGAGATAATTACAAAAGCTCTAGATGCAAAGTTTATGAAGAATGAAAATTTATTAAATAAATTATTTAAACATGAAGGTTTGTTAAAAAATTTTCAATCAACTTGTAATATTAAGGAGGGTGAAAATCTCCATAAAACAAATACTTTCTTAGAATTTTTAAATGTAGTTATTGAAATTGGGAAGAAAAATTTATCCTTACAAAGGTTTAAAGGACTGGGAGAAATGAACCCCGATGAATTATGGGAAACTACTTTAAACCCTGAAAATAATTCGTTATTAAAAGTTAATTATTCAGATAATGATGGAGAAAACTCAGAGCCTTCAGCATCTGATGATGAAATATTTTTTACTCTAATGGGTGAGGATGTATCAAAAAGAAAGAATTTTATAAATTCTAATGCTATAAATGTTGTTAATTTAGACATTTAGCATATGCCAGAAAGAGATAGAGTAAATCAAGTAAGTCTAGGAATCACATTAGAAACTCTAATCAATATTAGATGGATTGCAATATTTGGGCAATTATTTACTGTTTCAATTGTCCAGTTTGGTCTAAAATTTGATTTACCATATTTCACAAGCTTAATTGTAATTTTATGTTCCGTCATACTTAATGTTTATCTAGAAATTAATAAAGGCAAATTCCAAACCATTGATAATCGTAATGCTACAATAAGTATTTTTTTTGATTTAATACAATTGATCGTACTGCTATTTTTGACGGGCGGAATCTCAAATCCTTTTTCAATTTTAATTGTAGTTCCTACAACTATATCGGTTACATATCTTTCAAAAGGAAGTAGCCAATTTATTATTGCTTGCTCTATTATTTTTACAACAGTGATTGCAATTTTTCATTTGCCCTTACCATCACCTAGCGTTAGCTCTTTAGACTTACCAGAGTATTTTAAGATAGGTCTATGGTTTGCTCATGGAATTGGGATTATTTTTCTTGGAAACTACGCTTATCAACTTGGTAGAGATTATAGAAAGCGATCACAAGCATTAAGTCAGCTAGAAAAGGACCTGTCAAAAGAAAGATTGTTAAACTCAGTTGGAGGCATAGCGGCAGCAGCTGTTCATGAACTGGGTACACCTTTGGCTACTATTTCTTTGGTCAGTAAAGAATTAAAAAAAGGCTTAAACTCAAATCAAGAAGTTAAAGATGATATAAATTTATTAATTGAACAGGCAAATAGATGCAGGGAAATTTTAAAAGATATTGGTAATAAGAGTAAAGAAGATAAATTTTTTGACTTCATTTCTCCAAAAGAACTCATAAATGAAATTGTATTTTCTTTAGAAAATAAAAATAACAAGATTATTGATATTGAAAACAGAGCATTAAACAACAGGATTAAAATTACAAAAAAAACTGAAATTATTTATGCTCTTCGAAATTTCATTGAAAATGCTCTTAAATTTGCAAATGATAAAGTAAATATTTTAGTCGATCAAAAAAAAAAAAATATTAGTATAATTATATCCGATGATGGTGATGGTTTTTCCAGTGATATAATTCAAAAATTAGGACAGCCCTATCTCAGCTCTAGTGAAACTGATTTAGAAAAAAAAGGCATGGGTTTAGGTATTTTTATATCTAAAAATCTTTTAGAAAGAACAAAAGCTGAATTAAAGTTTAGCAATATCAGCAAAACAGGTGGCGCTCAAATTAAAGTATCCTGGGACTTGGATTATTTACAAAACTTATAAGAGAGTATTTTGTAAACTAATTTTGCAGCAACAAAATCACAAAAATGTAAATTTTTATTTGGTGCCAATTCGTTTACATCTGCACCAATAACATTGGAGTTTTTAAATACAGTTTTTAAAATGTTCATTGCGTCTGACCAAAAAAGACCACCAGGTTCAGGCGTTCCAGTTGCTGGCATTAAACTTGCATCGAAACCGTCTAAATCAAAGGTCAAATATACATTTTTACCCTTAATTAATTGAGCTAATTTTTTCATATTCCAGCTTTTCATTTCCATTGCCCAAAAAATATGAATTCTTTTCTTATTTTTTTTTAAATATTGAAATTCTTCATGACAAAGATTTCTTATACCCAGTGATATAAGTTCAATGTTTTTATTATCCAAGCACCTTCTCATAGCTGCAGCATGCGAATTTTTTTCTCCTGAGTATCCATCTCTAAGGTCAGCATGGGCATCAATTTGTACAATAGTTAATTTATTATATTTTTTTTTCAAAGATTTAATTATTGCAGGTGTGATGGAATGCTCACCACCCAACACTATCGGAAATTTATTTGATTTTGTAGTCTTATCAATTAAATTTGTTAATTGATTTAATGCATCATTTAACTTTTTTTTAATTGGAAATTTTTTTAACGTTTCTAAATTAAAATATTTAAATGGTTCTTTTTTTAACTCCTCATCAAACAACTCCACTTGATGTGATGCTTCAATAATTTTATCAGGACCAAAGCGAGTTCCACCACCATAACTTACAGTTTTTTCAATCCCAAAAGGTATAATGGACACTTTATTTTTAGATTTATTCTCTTTTGGTAAGCCCAGAAAACCCTTATGAGGCTTTGTTATTTTCATTTGTCAAATATTTTAGAAAAATTTTTGGCTGATCTCCTTTTCCAATGAGCTCTGTGATATGCATCACTTGCAATCAATGGCATTACTGAAGTTGCTTCCGCAAAAACCATTTGTTCTTCAGCGGTGTCAACTTTGCCCCATGAGCTAGCTTCTTTAAGAGTTGAACTGCTACAAGCACCATCTCTGCTATCAGCAACAGTAATTTGTACAGCATATTTGTGCATCTCAATATCCTTTTTTAAAAGTTCAGCACAGATCACGGTATCTTGTATAAAGTTTTTTGGTACACCTCCACCTATCATCATGAGCCCAGAAGCTTTAGACTGAATTTTTATTTCGGTTAATTCTCTAAATTCTTTTATAGAGTCTATCGTCATATGTTTTTTTGGATTTCTCTCTTGGTGCATAACCAAACCAAAACCTGCTGAACTATCAGTAAACGCTGGACAGAAAATTGGAACATTTTTGTCATAAGCTATTTCTATTAATGAATTTTTCTTTTTGGCATGACTTTTCAGATACTTTCCCAGCTCTCTTATAAACTCTCTAGAGGTGTAAGCTCTTGCTTCTAAAGTATCCGCAATTTCCCCAATAATCCGATCACATGATTGTAGCTCATCTTCATCAATATAAGTGTCATAAATCCTATCAATATAATTTTCTCTCAAAACAGCATCGTCTTGAAATTGAGAACCTTGATAATGCTTGAAGCCAAGTGCTTCAAAAAAATCCATATCAATTATTGATGCTCCTGTTGCAACAATTGCATCAACCATATTATTCTTCACTAATTCAGAATATAGATCCATACATCCTGCCGCAGAAGTTGATCCTGCTAAAGTTAAGAAAATTGTGCATTCTTCATCTTTAATCATGTTATTGTAAATTCTTGCAGCATTTGCGGTCTCTCTAGATACAAAAGACATTTTAGACATAGAGTCTATTATTGGTCTTGCATCAAACGAGGTTATATCAATATGTTCAACAGGGTTTTTTAAAAAACTAGATTTATTATGACCCATCTTTAAGCGAACAGTGTTTTGATATTGTGGTTTTCGTCTGCTTCGTAAATAGACATTAAAGGTTTGTCTAATACTTCATGGACTTGATTTGAATAAAATCCATTAAAATTAGTTCTTAAACTCATCCCATATGCTCCAAGTTGACCAATTTCTATGTAATCGCCTGTTTTGATGTTTGCTGGTAACATAAAAGGACCCTTCATATAATCAATACCATCACAAGTAGGTCCATAAAAACTAAATGGAACTAATCTTTTTGAAGAAGCGGTTTCAAATTGAATTGCTCTAGTTGGAAATATAAAATTTGGGGTACCGGCATCAAATAAAGAACCATAAGTACCATCATTAATATAAAGATTCTGTTTTTTTCTTAACTCCACCTTTGCAATTGTAGATCCACTTTCTGCAACCAAAGCACGACCAGGTTCACAAATTAAGTGTGGTGTTTTCTTAAGATTTAATTTTTTTAAAGCTATTTTAATTTCCTCAAAGTAGTTTCTAAGTGGTTGAGGGTAAAGATCTGGGTAAGTTGTAGGAAATCCGCCTCCTACATTAATTACATCTGGTTCAATGTTTGATTTTTTTATTACGGTACCTAAATCTTTGATTGCATTTGAATATGCTACAGGATGCATACATTGAGAGCCAACATGAAAACTTAAACCAAATTTTTTGGCCTTTTCTTTTGCTATCTTACAAATACTAACAGCTTCATTAATTGTTGCACCAAATTTTTTGGA
>CBFHHD010000023.1:0-8630 GCA_965655605.1 Candidatus Pelagibacteraceae bacterium
TCATTATCTAAATTACCAATTTTATGTTTTTCAATGACTTCTTTTAATCTGCTAAAAGTAATGCTCCAAATTCCAGCTACTTCTTGTCCGTTATCTCCAAGAGTAAAATCATGATTAATTTTTAAATCTTGGATCATTTTATTTTCTAAAGCTTCAACTTCTGAACCTTTGAAAAAGTATCCAAAGAAACCTCTCAAATTTCTATATTGAATTAAGTAATTCTCAATTTTTTCCGAATAATCGAATTCTATTTTATCGAAAGATCGTAAACTCCTAATAGAGGCATCCAAATTTACGTCTTTATATAATTCATAAAAGTTTCCAAACAACTCAAAAATTGATTCTATTTTTGCAAATGAGCTCTCTTTAGATAAATCAAAATGTTTTATCAAAAATATATACAAAGGATTGCTTTGTTGGTCTTTGACTAAACCTATGTAATCCAACAAATCAATTTGAGAATTTTGTTCTGCTTTATCAATCTCATCAAAATCAAAATACTTTTTATCTTCACCAAATTTATTATTTAAAGTTAAGTAATCTTGAAAAATTTTGTTATCTAATTCTCGAATTGTAGATACATCTTCCTTTATCTCATTATCTATATGCGTGTTTATGTTTTCAATATTTTCAACTAATTTTTTATAGTGAGTTTTGGTAGAACGGTGAAAGTCTCTAATTTTTCCCATAGACTGGGTGGATAGGATTTTATTATAAGTGTTACCCATTTTTCCCAATCTTAAAATTGGATTTTGAAAATCCTCAGTATGCCGAACTTTATTTAATGTATCGTTTATTTTATCCTCAACAACATCAAGAGCATATTTAGTATCTGATAAAATCAAAATAGATTTATTTTCTAGAATATAATCAAAAGCAATTGCAGAGATTGTATGACTTTTACCAGTGCCAGGAGGCCCTTCTACTGTCACATATTTGCACACTTCTTTTTTAAGTGCTTTTAAAATTTTTCTTTGTTCATAATTTAATGGAATTGGACTCGTAAAATTAAGTTTATCTTCAACATTTGTTCCACCCCAATCATCTTCTAAATTTTCAATAATACTATGAGGCTCATTCATTAAAAAATCTTCTATGATGCTTTTAAACATATCTGCTACTTCGGGGTTATCACTCTCTAATAATGTTAAAATTTCCTCATAGTCGTTAATTAAAGACTCATCTGACTTATCAAAAACACTAAGTGAACTGTTATTGCTTAATACACAAAAAATATTTTTATTTATTTGAGGTTCAATATTAGAAACATCAATAGAATTATCTAGTCTAAAATAATCAGCAATTTCTTTATGAACTTGATTTAATTTTTCAACTACATTTTCTGTTTCTACAGTATTAATAACTCTATCAGAAATACTCTGAATTCTTCCTACTCTATTATTTTCTCTATTAAATTCCTGAATTGCAAATTGAATTGCTTTTTTATTAATAAAAATTTCTTTTTCAAATTCTATAACAAATGAATTTTCTCCCTTATTTTCTCTGATATCAATTGGAACATAGAAAATAGGGAAACGTTTATTTTGAAACTCAATTTCAGAAAAATAAAAATAATATTCTTGTTTATCTAAATTTGATTTTGAATTTACTAACTCTTGAACTTCAAAATATAAATCATTTATGTTTATTCCGTCAAAAAAATTTTGAAGTTTTCCTTTTACATCATCAATAGAAATAAGATTGTCAATTTTCTCAGAAATATTATCTTTTTGGTTTATCAAAAGATCATTTAATAACTCTGAGATATTTTCATCAAAATTACTTGTTAATGCCTCTGTCAAACCAATTTCTAACGTGTACAGTGAGTCAATATCATAAACACTTTGTGATAATATTAATGGTTCACAAACTGTTTTGATTGGATTTATAATTATATCCAAAAATTCATTAACAACTAACTTCGAAACATTATCATGAGCTGTCTTGCTATCTTCTTTAAAAGATTTGGCATTTTCTTTTAAAATTTTAATAATATTTTTCTTTAGCTTATCTAGATCTTTGTCAGTAATTTTATCTATTGATTTATTAATTAAATCTAAGGTTTTTTTATTAGGTTTTATTGTGTGTTTTCCTTTACTAACTTTTAATTTATCATTCTTATCTTGAAACCCTCTAATAATAGACTGTTTTAAAAGTTTATTAAAAGATTCATATTTGGATCCATCAATACCTACTTTAAATCCTTTTTCATTTTTTAACTTAATATGCCTCTTAGGGAATCTTGCTCTTTTAAAATTGGACTGTAAAAAATCCATAAAGTAAGTGCAAAGTTCTTTGATAAAATTATTTTGATCTGTATTTAATTGCTGGCTCATTTTTAAAAGCAATATATCAAAAAAATCACTGCGATTTTGAGTTTTTTTTTAATTTAATAATCCTCTTATTCTCATACTTTTTTGTATAATCTCTGCCCTCGTAAGCATCAACAACCGTTTTAGAAAAGGGTCCTTAAGGACCACCTCTTTCCATGACGGTTTCATACATGATTTAAATGTAGTTTTTTTTTGATTGTTTTTTCATCTGGCTCCTTTAGCGTTATGTTTAAAGTCCCAGCAAGTAGAGGTTATTTTCTAAATCAGGACTGAACTTAACTGACTATCTTCTAACGGGAGGTGCTATGTTAACCTGGTGGGTGATGCCAATTATGTTGATGGTAGGTTTTCTTACTCCTTGGCCCTATAATTATTGGCGACTAAAAAAATTTGGCATTGCATGTCATTAACTTGATATGAAAAAACTTTGACTTTATTATAGCTGATCTATAGACGATTGTTTGTTTAAACCATTAGGAGAAATTTATGAATGTAAAAGATGCTATTGAACAAAGAAGAGCTGTAAAACATTACGACCCAGATCATGTGATGCCACAAGAAGATGAGAAGACACTACTTGATCTTGCATTACTTTCACCCACTGCATTTAACATCCAGAACTGGAGATTAGTGGTTGTTAAAGATAAAGAATTAAGAAAAAAAATTAGAGCAGTAGCTTGGGATCAAGCACAAGTCACCGATTCTTCAATGCTAGTAGTTTTGTGTGCTGATTTAAAATCTTGGGATAAGAAACCTGAGCGTTATTGGAAGAATGCACCTCAAGGAGTACAAGATTTCTTACTCCCTGCAATTAATAATTATTACAAAGATAAAGACCAAGTACAAAGAGATGAAGCAATGCGTTCGTGTGGAATTGTAGCACAAACGCTGATGCTGAGTGCTAAATCAATGGGATATGACTCATGTCCTATGGATGGTTTTGACTTTGATAAAGTGGCAGAGCTTATTAAGCTTCCATCTGATCATGTCATATCTATGTTCGTTGCTATTGGTAAAAAAACTGAAGATGCCAGGGCAAGAGGCGGTCAATTACCATCAAACGAAGTAGTAATTAACGACACTTTTTAAATAAATAAAAAGTTTTAAAACATATTTTCAACCACCAGCTCAAAGTTGGTGGTTGAGCTTCCAAAAAAAATTAGAACTAAAGTAAATTTTCTGGTTTTTGTTTTCCCCACATTTCAAAATATTTACCTTTTTGTGATAACAAATCTTCGTGGGTTCCTTGTTCAATAATAACACCTTTATCAAGTACAATGATTTGATCGGCATTTGCGGCTGTAGAAAGACGGTGCGCAATAATGAGGGTTGTTTTGTTTCTTGAGATGTTTTCTAAGTTTTTTTGAATCTCTTTTTCAGTGCTCGTATCAAGCGCAGAAGTAGCTTCATCAAAGAAAAAGATTTTTGGATTTTTTAATATGGTTCTTGCAATCGCTACTCTTTGTTTTTCTCCTCCAGATAACTTTAAACCACGCTCTCCAACAATGGTTTGGTATCCATCTGGTAAACTTGAAATGAAATCATGGATATCTGCATTCTTTGCTGCACTGATCACATCCTCATTGCTAGATCCAGCTTTACCGTAAGCAATGTTGTAATGAATAGTATCGTTAAATAAAACAGTATCTTGAGGCACCACACCAATAATTTCTCGTAACGACTCTTGAGAGATTTCATTGATATTAATATTATTTATAAAAATGCCTCCAGCCTTTGGTTCATAAAACTTAAACAATAATCTGCTGATGGTTGATTTGCCGGCTCCTGTGGGTCCTACAATTGCTACCTTTTTTCCATTTGGAACTGCAAAAGAAATATTTTTAATAATGGTTCGTCTGACGTCATAATCAAAACTGACCTGATCAAATTTAATTTCAGCAATATCGCTTTGAGGTATCCTTTCACTAGCATCTTGGGTTGTAGGTTTGACTTGTAATAAGCTAAACATGTTTTCCATATCCGTTAATGATTGCCTAATTTCCCTGTAAACGGAGCCAAGCCAGTTAAGCGGTTGATATAACTGTAACATGTAAGCGTTAATCACCACAAAGCCTCCCACATCAATATCTCCATTTTTAATGCCATAAGCAGACATCACTAACATTATGGTTATGCCTGACATAATAATAAAAGTTTGAGATATATTTAATAATGAAAGCGCATGGCGACTTTTATTTGCAGCAGACTCATAATCCTCTAAAGACTTATCTAATCTTGAAAATTCAAATGCTTCATTGTTAAAATATTTAACCGTCTCATAGTTCAGTAAGGAATCAATCATCTTGGTGCTGACATCATTATCAGCCTGGTTCATTCTTTTTCTAAATACGTTTCTCCATTCTGTAATTGTAAATGTTAAATAAGAGTAAAGACCAATGGTTGTGAGCGTAATGACTGCATACCAAGGTCCATACAAATAAAACAAAATTCCCGAAACCAAGAAAACTTCAAAGAAGGTGGGGACAATATTAAACAATACATATCGCAATAAAAAATCGATCCCTTTTGTTCCCCTATCTATAAACTTTGCAAGCGCTCCAGTTTGACGATTTAAATGAAATTGTAATGATAAATTATGAAGGTGCTTAAATATCGTCAAAGATATTTCTCTAATTGAATGCTGGGATACCTTTGAAAACAAAGCATCTCGAATTTCAACAAATGCAAAAGAGATGATTTTTGTGACCCCATAACCAACAATCAAAGCAACTGGTACTAGCATAAGTAAATTAATCCCTGAACTTAATTCGGTCAGTGAGTTCACTGATGCCCCTAAAACTAAAGGTGTGCTGACACTTGCTATTTTTGCTAATACTAATGCAACCACAGCAAAGCTTACTCTTAACTTTAAATCCTTTCTTTTACTTGGCCATAAATAAGGAAGTAACAGTTGAAACGTCTTCATATATTTTCTTTGTTCCATCATTTACTTATAATTGATCAGCACCTGTTTGTGACAAGAAATTAAATATATTTATAAACCTTACGTATGACGATGCATTGAAGGTGCGATGATTTTGTACAAATATTACAATAACTGGGTAAAAATAAATGATTTAAATGACTTTAAAAATTTAAAATAACTTATTATATCCATCTTATGAAATTAGACGGCCATCATAAACCCGAAAATATCAGTGACCGAATTGCATTTGGGTTTACAAAGTTTTTAAGATTTGTTGCAGATACCTTCTTTAAAAAAAGGTATGGACACCGCGCAGTAGTGCTTGAGACGGTTGCTGCTGTTCCTGGAATGGTTGCTGGAATGTTAACCCATTTAAAATCAATTAGAAAAATTGAGGATGACAAAGGTTGGATTAAGACGCTTTTAGATGAAGCTGAGAATGAAAGAATGCATCTCATGATTTTTGTCAATATTGCAAAACCCACAGCCATAGAACGGATAGTGATTTTAATCGCTCAGTTCATTTTTATTTTAATGTATTTGCTTATTTATATTATCTCAAAAAGAACCGCGCACCGAATTGTCGGTTATTTTGAAGAGGAAGCCGTTTACAGTTATACTGAATTTTTAAACGAAATTGATAGTGGTAAAATTAAAAATGATCCCGCTCCAAAGATTGCTATTGATTATTATAACCTTCCCCTTCACGCAACCTTAAGAGATGTGGTATTAAAAGTTAGAGAAGATGAAGCGGGTCACCGTGATGTTAATCACTCCTATGCAAACATTTTAAATAACAAATCTGATCCAAACGAAGAGCAACAAGCAACGTTAAATAAAACTAATTCGTAAAGAATATTAAATCCTAAATTAAATGTATTAATTTAGGAAAGTTTTTTTGATCGAAAGTAACTTATGAATTACCGCAGTACATTACGATAAGAGTCTTATACATTCGTTAAATGGATTAAGGTTTAAAACTAAGAGGTTTATCCAAACTCCAAGATTTAGAAGGAATAGATTTAATCGTAAAAATTTCAAACATGATTAGTCTGGATTAGCTTTAAGCTCATCAATATATTTTACAACTTCATCATACAAGGTATCAGGAATATCCTTATAAGTGAGTTTAAATTTATTCTTCACACAAAGGGCAACATGGGCATAAGGATTTCTTCCTTTTGGATGGTTAGGATGATCTGGTAATTTTCCTTGCAGTTCATCACCCGCTTGCTGAATGATTTTCCACAACTTCGATGAGTTTTCTTTGTCCAAAGAATTACTTGCTAGGTAGGTTATCCGTTTTCCAAGATGATGATACTTCATCTACATAGTAACCATTAGATATATTGTAAGTATCAAAACCTTTTTTTTCATACATGTCTGCTGTCACATTTGACCTCACACCACTTCTACAAAGAAAGAATATTTTTTTTGATTGGTCTAAATTTAATTCATCCATTTCTTTTTCAAAGTTTGGGTTTAAAACTCTGCCCTCTCCTTGCTGAAATTGATAAGATACAAAATGTGTCATGAGACCCAAGCTTTCACCGTCTGGTCGACCTGCTTCCCATTCTTCTGGGGTCCTGACATCTATTAGATAATTGCCCTTTAAATCTTCTAAATCTTTAAGTTCTTTCGTTGTAATTTGTTTAACCATGATTTCTGTTTAACAAACTTGTTAAATTTTTAAATATATTATTCATCTTGGTCCGCTAACTCATAAATACAAGCGTTGATCTTGGTGCCATCATCTACATGAACTTGGACAACCGTCCTTTTATATTCCTGTCCCTCAAACTCATCTAACATCTTCCAGTTATTAGATAAGTCATTAGACTCTAGCAACCACCCCTTTATCTGATCTCCTTGATCATTTACCCTTAAAGCTGGAAATCCAATCTGACTGCCCCAACCTTGGGTAACTAAATTACCTAGAACATAGCCTTGCTTCCAAGTCCCTTTTATGTGTTCTAAATAACTGTCATTCTCCGCTCCAGGCTGAAGTGAGCCATAAACAAAGAGAGCATTAGGTTGGTTCATAAAGATTTCATAGCACAAAAATCATATATGAAAATTTAAAAAAAGTGATAATGAGCGCCGGTTGTTATGTTTAAAGTTTTAAAAAATTCTTGGGCCTTATTTACTGGACTCGTGTTCATGATGATTGCTCACGGCTTACAAGGTAACCTTATAGGTGTCAGGGCAACTTACGAGAATTTTAGTCTTATAGAAATTGGTGCGATGATGTCTGGTTTTTACATTGGTTATCTTGTTGGTGCACAAAAATTAACAGGAATTATTTACAAAGTGGGTCACATCAGAGTTTTTGCAGCATTAGCATCCTTGGCTTCGCTTATAATTTTATTACATTCTCTTTACGTTAATCCTTACACTTGGCTCATCTCGAGGTTTATTAGCGGATTTTGCATTGTTGGAATTCATATCATCGTTGAGAGTTGGTTAAATGACAGAGCGAACAACAAAACAAGAGGTCAGTTATTATCCATTTATATGATGATTATTTATTTGGGGATGGGAATTGGAATGTTTTTTTTATCAACGACTGATCCAAATGAATACGAACCATTTATTATTGTATCTCTTTTAATGTCGTTAGCTTTAATACCTATTCTAGTCACCAAAAGAAAAGCTCCAAGTTTTAGAAAAATCAAATCTATTTCTATAAAAAAACTATATGACATTTCTCCGTACGGGACTGTAATCAGTTTTTTGTTTGGTTTGGCTATCTCAGCGATATTTACTTTAATGTCTGTATATTGTGCTAGAAACGGTTTTAGTTTATTTGAAATATCGGTAACTACGGTCATTATAATGTTATCAGGGGCAATTTCACAATGGCCCATTGGTTATATTTCAGATAAATTTGATAGAAGAGTTGTTATCATCATTATAGCATTTGGTGCTGCTTTTGCTGCCTATATGCTTTCCAGAAATATTGATTTTAAAACATCAAAGTTAATTTTTTATAGTTTAGTCTTTGTTTATTCTTTTTTATTTCTTCCGATATTTTCATTGGCCATGTCTCACACAAATGACCTGATTGAAAAAGATAATATTGTATCTGCAGGAGCTGGGTTAAATTTCTTATATGGGCTGGGAGCAATCTGTGGTCCAATTATTTGTACCGTTTTTATGAAGTATTTTGGAACAGACGGATTTTTTATTTTTATTATGATCACTCATGTAATCACTGTGGTTTATGGATTGTTTAGAATTTCACAAAGACAAATTGAAGTTTCAGATAATTCATTTGTTGCTGTTCCAAGAGCAACATCACCCCTAGCGATCGAATTATCACCTGAAGCTGATCCTATGGTACCAGAAAAAGAAAGTTCAAAATAAAAAAC
>CBFHHD010000023.1:8726-12685 GCA_965655605.1 Candidatus Pelagibacteraceae bacterium
ATAAAAAAACTATAAAAGCTTTATGTTTAAAATAAAAATTGAAAATTCAAGTTCACAAAAAGAGATAAGATTAAGTGAAGAGGATTTAAAAAGGTATGTGAGTAAATTTGTTATTAGCCAAGCTAAAACGATGGGTCATGCGAAAGCTACTATTTCTGAGAATAATCAAACATCTCATTGGCATATTCAGTATTTTCCACACGGTGATGGCACAAATTGCCAGTCATAATTAATAAGAAAAAAACTCATTTAACATTTGATTTAATTGATGTTCTATTTTAATAAATTTAAAAAAATTAAGATAATTTAAATTAAAAAATGAATTACGATGATTTTATAACGGCGCTAGATGAAATCTATATGGATATTTCAGAAGTTGCTGAACATTTAGGTCTTACTGAGGAAGAAATAAAGTCTTGGGAAGAAAGTGACGAGCCCGTTCCTGAAGAAGCGGTTGAATTTATTAAATCTGAGAAAGAAAAAAGATCAGCTGATCAAATTGAAACAGAAGAATAAAGTCAAATTTGAAGAATTAAAAGAAAAGGGTAAAGAAATCTTCTTTTGGAGTTTTTCTGTATTATTACTTTTCTGGTGTATCTATCACCTCATTTTTAGTTAAACCAAGCAAAACAATCATTTACTTTGACTTTGATTTGATAATGCTGTCTAAGCAGATCACGTTTAAGTTTATTAATTCAATTTTCATATTTCATATTTAAGTTCGATTTAAAGACCCCTAAATGCAACACAAGAAAAAGGATAATTATGCCAATCGAAGGAAAAGTGAAATGGTACAACAGTTCAAAAGGCTATGGCTTTATTGAACGTGGAGACGGAAAAAAAGATGTTTTCGTTCATTCGTCACAAGTCCAAGAAGCTGGTTTTGATCAATTAAATGATGGTGAAGAACTAACATTTGATATTGAGGAAGGTCGTAACGGCCCAGCAGCTACAGACTTAAAGAAAAAATAAAAATTTAAGGAGCTCTTTATGGGTATTCATTATAACTACAAAGCAAAGCGTGGTGAGCGAGCGATGGCGAAAGCCAAGAAGAGAAAAGATAAGCAAGCGAAAAATAAAGCCAAAAGAGCTCCTTTAAGCAGCGACCTAGCTGTAAAACCAAAACCCTATGCAGACATTAATAAGGTTATTACTTTGGACGATCTGACAAGTCCCGAAGAAAGTTAAATTTTATTTTTTTAGTAAAGCTAATATAAAAAAAGTACTCGCGATCAATAGCGCAATACTTCCAATAATATTTGACATATTCCCATTGCTTCCAAGCAAGAAACCAATGGCAGAAATTTTAAGTAAAAAACATCCAACTAATTGTAATTTTTTATCTGGCATCTATTTGACTTATAATCTTTGGAATAAAGTTTTTGAAATTAAAAAAACCCTTATTGCAATATTTGTTGGTCATTTGATCAAGCGATCTAAACAAAAAGGGTATTTGTATTTGATTTTGATTTAAAAAATCAAGGTTTTCACCAATACCAGGATACAATGCCACCATCTCAGAAACATCTAGATTATTAAGAAAAGAGATTTCTTTAACCTCTACATCATAATGATCTTTAAGCCTGTTTTCTTGATCAGATATTAAATCAGATTTAAATTTCATTAATTCTTCATCTAATTCAATAGATCTTGTTAGGTTGGTATTTTTGATAATAAGAATTTTCTTAAATTTAGTGTCATTAAAATCAGAACTTTCAAATGCCAGCTGATTATCAAATATGACGAGTGTTTTTTGATCGTTGTATTCTCCATTCATAAGTTCAGGATCAATTTGGATATATTCTTTATCCGATACAATAGGAACAGCATTTTCATTGAGTTTTATCTTGTCATATCTGCTGTTGGTAAATTTTTTAATATTCCATTCTTGTGCTACGTAATTTTTACCCTTTGTCTGAATTCCAGCAGTCCATCTCCAAGACAATGTATTAGATGCGGGATCTCCATCTTTTAAATACCTCATAAAAAATTCTGCTCCAAGCTGCCAAGGAAGATCTAAAGTAAAAACCCAAATACTCGAAAACCACATTCTTGTATGGTTGTGGAGGTATCCAGTTTCTTTAAGCTCATGTACCCAATCATTAAAACAATCAATATCCGTATTACCACTGATTGCAGCTTTTAAATTTTTATCACTTTCATAATCTACTTTTAAATATTTAAGATCATTAATAAAATCTTTCCAAACACTGGGTCGTCTTTCCAACCAACCTTTCCAATAAGTTCTCCAAAGAACTTCTTGAACAAACTTTTCAATTTTAGTGAAGGAATATTGCTTTAAACTTAATTTTATAATCTCATTTTCACTTAAAATTCCGTGAGTGACATATGGAGATAAACAAGATGTGTTGGATCTTTTTTCAGGTCCAAAATCAAAATTTCGATCTCTAGCATAAAGACCAAGATGATTTTCCACAAAAGATTGCATTTGCTCTAAAGCTTGGGATCTTGAAGGATGAAATTGAATCATAATTCGCTTATAAAGGATTTATGAAAAGACACAAAAAAGAATTAGTTGCACTTTATGTAATTCTAACATCGATATCGACCATCCTTACAATTACAAAAAATTCAAATACTTGGTTAATATTTTTACCGTTTTTTATTGCTGGATTTGGAATTTTTCACGTTATTTCAGAAGGTAAAAACAAGGACTAACTATTCATTTCTCACTAGTGGATAAACACTAGGCCTTAAGAATCTGTAGGTATTGGCAATAATTAATAGCAAGGTTAAAAATCCGATTACAAACAAAACATTTAAAACTGGAATTAATTCAAAAGACCATTTTAATCGAAATATTGTTTCAATAACAAATTCAGATGTAAAAATTCCAAACAAGCCTGCAATGAAAAATATTGAAAAATATGTAAACACAAATTCTATCAAATTAGCTTGGATCAATTTACTAGATCTCAAACCTAAGATTTTAAAAATTAAGTTTTGATAAATGCCAAGTCTTGCCTGCACAATAACTGCGGATGAAATAACCATTAGTCCCACCACTACAACTACTGATGAAATAATAACTACAGCAAAAAATATTTTGTTAATTAATTCAGTAATTTTACCTAAGTATTTAGAAACAGTAATAATTGATATATTTTGAAATTTTTTAACAAGCTCAACTTCATCAATATATTTCTTATCTGAAAATTTAGCTGTTGCGATATATTCATGGGGTAATTGTTTTGCGAACTTTGGATTAATAATCATCGCAAAGTTAATTGATAAATCTCTGTAATCTACTTTTCTTAAACTAGTCACTTTTCCAGTGACTTCTTTTCCGTAAATTTTAAGTGTTAACTTATCATCTAATTTAACACCAAAATTTCTCGCAACCTTTGCATCCAATGATATTTGCAAATCATTGCTCTCAAGATCAAACCATTTGCCGCCAACAATGGGATTGTCTTCAGGCGGGCTATCACTCCAAGATATTCTTCTATCACGTTCAAGAACCCAGAAGCTATCATTTGAAGATTTAATATATGTTAAAGGGTCAATGCCATTAATCTTTGAAATTGAGGCTGGCGCCATGGGGACAGTTTCATATTTTATATTAGGATCTTTTGAAGTTAAATATGAGACAAAATCATCTTTCACATCTTTTTGAATACTCACATAAAAAAAGTCAGGTGCAATCTCTGGTACCGTTTTTTCAAGTTCTCTTTTAAAGTTTGTTCCAACCAATGTAAGTGTCAAAAGCAATGTTGCCCCAATACCAAGAGATAAAACTGTAATTGGAAAAATAGACCGATCTTGAATAATATTTTTTATTGCAAACCTAAGAGGTAATGAACTTGGAGTTTTTAACTTTTTCAAAGAAAAAATAATTGTCTTTGATAATAGAAAAAAAACACCACAAAATATTAAGAAAAAGATGAAATAGGTTGCTGTATAATAAAGTTTATCAGATCGAATTAAAAACAACCCTA
>CBFHHD010000023.1:12783-18103 GCA_965655605.1 Candidatus Pelagibacteraceae bacterium
AATAACAGACTAAGAAAAACTGAGATTAAAATAATGTTTTTAATACCAAATTGAAATTTAGTTAATTGGAAGACGTTTCTAAATAAGCTTGTTGCCTTAATTTGTTCAATGGATGAGATAGTTGGAATACAAAATATAACTACAACCAATAATCCAGTTAATAAAATCAAAAGATAGTTTTGAAAACTAAATTCACTTTCCAAAGACAATCCAAGATTTGTCATAAAGTGGTTGGCTTGGGGAATAATGGCCAATGACATCATATAAGCCAGTGTAGTGATTAAGAATAATAATAATAAAATCTCTATGTAAAATATTTGCTTAATTTGAACAGACCGGAAACCCACTGATTTCATAATGGCAATACTTGTGTTTTTTTGGTTAATAAATGAAATTAGAGTATTTGATATTCCAATACCCGCAATCAACATTGCACTAATAGAAACTAAAGACAAAAATTCAGAAAAATTAGATATTAAACGTTTTAAATTATTTGCTGCGTTTTCAGGCAGTCTAATTTTATAAGTTGGAAATTTAGTCAATTGGCTTTTTACAAAACTTAAAGCCTCACTGCTATCTGTCTTCACTTTGTACTCGTAGTTAACGAAACTACCAAGGGATGTGATATTTAATTTTTGAAACGCACCATTACTTACAATTGCAAAATCTCCAAATAATAATGCACGACCTAAATCAGGAACCGTTTCGACAAAACCCACTACCTTAAATGGAGCTTGTTTTACGTAAACCGTATCATCGACTTTAAGTTTTAAAGTTTCAAATATTTTGCGATTTACAATGATAGAATTTTCTTCGCTCTGCAATCTTTGCATTGCATTATCTGGGTAAGAAATCACATTTCCATATAATGGGTAATTATCATCCACCGCTTTTAACCTGATGAAAAAAGTATTTGTTTCATCGGTTAATGATCCGGTTAACATGGTAGAAAATTCAATTGTAGATGAAACGATACTTTGTGTTTTTAATTTACTTAAAAAGTTAGAGTCTATTTTTTTTGATCTTGTATCAACTTCAAAGTCACCACCTAATAAAATTTTTGCGTTATTTTTAAGTTCCTTTTTTAATCCTGTTTCTAAATTAATAATTAAGCTTAAAATAAACAGACTGATAAATAATGTAATAATAATTGAAAAAAGTTTTTTATAACTTCTAGATAAATCGCGAAGAGCGTATGAAAGCTGCAAAAGCATTAAGAACCAATTTGACCATCTTCGATTTTAATCACTCGGTCACATTTTTCTGCAAATTTCAAATCATGAGTAACAAGTACAAAGCTTGAGTTGTTTTTGTTGGCATATTCAAAAAGTAACTGTGAAATTTTATCAGAGTTTTCTGTATCCAAGTTTCCAGTTGGCTCGTCTGCTAAAATAATTTTAGGTTTTACAACCATGGATCTGGCAATGGCAACTCTTTGCTGTTCACCACCCGAAAGCTGGGTGGGAAAATGATTCAACCTATCTTTTAAACCAAACTGAATTAATAGTTCTTCAGACTTTTCTTTTGATCCTTCAATTCCGTTAATCTCTAAAATAAGTGCTACATTTTCTAAAGCTGTATAATTTGGAATGAGATAAAAGGATTGAAAAACAATCCCAATTTTCTTTTTTCTAATATCTGCAAGTTGATCTTCATTTAAATTAGATATGGACTGATTATCAAAAACAATCTCACCAGAAGAGGGCTTCTCAAGTCCAGCCATAAGCATAATTAAGCTAGTTTTTCCTGATCCACTCTTCCCAACGACCGCTACTTTTTCACCATTTTTAATAGATAAATCAATACCTTTAATAACTTCAACTGAGGTGTTGTAATTTTTGTAATTTAAAGTGATCTGTTTTAAATCTAAAAGAGTGCTCATGAAAAAATATTTTTTTATATGGTTGTTTGTTCTTATATTACAAGTCTCAGCAAATGCTGAGATAAAAGTTATGCTTTATGGTGATTCTTTAATGGCGGGTTATGGATTAACCCAAAATTATCACTTGGATAAAGTTTTAAAAAGAAAATTTAAAGACAAAAATATTACTTTTGTTAATGCCAGTGTAAGTGGCGATACAACAAAAGGAGGTTTGGATAGATTGGACTGGTCTCTGTCTGATAAGCCTGACCTGATTATTTTAGGTCTTGGTGCCAATGATATGTTAAGGGGAATTAATCCTGATGTTTCAAAGAAAAATTTAGATTTAATGTTAAAAAAAATAACATCAAAAAATATCAAAGTAATTTTGACAGGGATGTTGGCTCAAGAAAGTTATGGCGTAAATTTTACCAGAAAGTTTAATAATATGTATCCAGATTTATCAGAAAAGTACCAAGTTAAACTCTACCCTTTTCTACTCGATGGAGTTGCTTTAAATCCTAAGTTAAATTTAGATGATGGGAAACATCCAAACATCAAAGGTGTTGAAATCATTGCAAATAACCTCCATCTTTTAATATCTAATGAGTTATTTAACAAATAATTAATACCATTCATTTAAAATTCGTATAGAAAGATCGCAATGAAGGATTTTTTTTACAGAGCGGGTCTGCTTTTATTTGATGATAAGAATAATGATTTAAGAGCGTTACCCAAAACGGTTCGACTACAAATTTTAGTAGTTTTGAGTTTAATGTGGTCAGTGATTTTTACTGTAACGTTCTGGTCTTATAAAATTTGGGGTCTTGTTTTAAGTACATCAGTCATTGGACATGTACTTGTTATTCTAGGAGTTTATTTCACAATGAAATCATTTCAAAATGCTAGAAGATTTAACATTAGAGATGATGGATATCACAGTGCTACACGTTCACGACAAAATTTATGGGTTGATGGAAAGCAAGTAGAGCTTGATCCAAAAGATCCTGGTGGTGAGCACGAATGAGAATTGCATTATTATTCATAGCTGCATTTGGAATTTTTATGCTTGGATTAAAAGTTACAAGCGGTTCAGATGTTTCTAAAAAGATTCCATATGATGGGCCAAGCCAAAGCGCTGAGGAAAAATGGAATAAAGCAAAAAAGTGGTCTAAAGATAGACAAAAATAATTCTATGAACGATTTTTGGTATCCGTTATTTTTGTTTCCAGCAATTCCGTTAATGATGACAACTTTTGGTAATCGTTACGCTTCCTTATCTGCATTAATTAGAAAAATACATGATGAGATGATGTCAGAAAATACTAAGGCAAAATATGACAATCGTTATATTGATGAGCTAAAAATTTTAAACCAAAGAATGTTTTTAGTGCGTATGATGCAAACACTCTCTGCAATAAGTTTTATATGCAATTTAATGACTATTATGTTTGGTTACTTAAATTTTGAGAATATTGCTGTAATCTTCTTTGGCTTAGCAGTTGCGATATTTACCCTAGCTATTATTACGTTTATTTTTGAAATTCAATTATCCGTTAAAGCTCTTAAAAAACATCTAGAAGATTTAAAAGACATTTAAAGTCTTTTAAAAAAATTATTACATAGCTCTTAGAGATAAAACCAACCAAACAATTGGTATCAAAAACAAGATTGTTGTTCCGGTATATATAAAAAAGTCTTTCATAAAGAATCAGTGTTACTTAATAGCAGATTTTTGTTTCAAAATTAATATTAACCCAGCAATTGTAATAGGTAGGCCAAATAATAAAAATCCATCTGGCTTAAATCCCTCAAATATAACAGAGATTATAAGAGCAAACACAGGCATACAAACTGCGATATATCCTGATCTACCTGGACCAATGTTTTTTAAAAGAGTTAAATAAAAAGAAAAAGCGACAATAGATCCAAAAATAATTAAATAAAACATACCAAGCATATATTTTAAATTTGTAACAGGTATCACAGGTGAAGATCCGTTCAGCAGTCCTGCAACTAGCGCAATTAAACCGCCATAAAGCATTGACCAACTCATAATCTCAAAAATACCAATTTTATATTTTCTATTATTATATTCAGATAATAAGTTTCCAATACTAGCAGAGCATGTTGCGCAAAATGCTAAAAATAATCCAAGATGCATTTTAACTGTAAAATTAAAATTTAATATTTCTTTATTAAAAATTATAAAAATTCCAAAAATTCCTATAATTGCTCCTAACCAAGTCTTTGTTAAGATTTGTTTTTTAAAGTAAAATTTTTCACCTACGAGGTTCATAATTGACATTAAACAAAATACAACAGCAGGCATTGCAGAAATTAGATAAACATTTGAGAAGTAGAAAAATATGTAATTTAAACTGTATAAAAAAAGACCAAGAATTATAAAAAATATATGAAGGTTTAATTCAAATTTTATTTGTTTTTTTTTAAATAATAAATATGCAAAAACAAATCCTGAACTAATTAAAAATCTCCAAGCAACACTAATAAATGGATCCACATCTATATTGACTTGGGTTTCGCTAATAATAATCCAAGTTAAACCCCAAGAAATTAATGCTCCGAAGAATAAGAAAGTATTTGATTTCATTGTAATTTAGCTTTCAGTACTAAATCATACTGAAAAATTAAGCACAAACTCTAGCGCTTTTTTCTACTACCTTTAAAGTTATTTTTTTTATCAAACGTTTTATTCGTTTCTTTTCTTTTTCCTGAAAATTTAGATTTGCCCTTAAATTTGCCGCCTTTTCCTTTAAATGATCTTTCTTGATCACCTGAAGAACTTCTGCCGCTAAATTTTTTATCACCGAACGATTTACCTTTTCTATCTCCAAAAGACTTGCCTTTTCTATCTCCAAATGATTTTCCTCTACCGCTTGAAGAACTGTCATCATTAAATTTTTTATCACCGAACGATTTACCTTTTCTATCTCCAAAGGACTTACCTTTTTTATCTCCAAAAGACTTGCCTTTTTTATCTCCGAACGATTTACCTTTTCTATCTCCAAAAGACTTACCTTTTTTGTCTCCAAATGATTTCCCTCTTCCTCTATCGCCTGAAGATCTATCATCATTAAATTTTTTACCTTTAAATGATTTTCCCTTCTTATCTCTAAATGACTTTCCTCTGCTGCCTGATCCCCCTTCGTCATTAAATCTTTTATTTTTTGATTTTTTTCCAAACTTTCTATTTTGATTGCCTTTATAACCATCCCTTCTTGAAGAACCTTTTTGGTCATCTTTAAAGGATGTTTTTTTTCCAGGATATAATATTTGCTCAATTTCTCGCCATTTGTTTCTATCTTTAGATGTAACCAAACTCCAAGCTTGTCCTTTTGCGCCTGCTCTTCCAGTTCGGCCAATTCGGTGAATAAAATCTTCTGACTGTTGTGGTAAATCATAATTAATCACATGATCTATATTTGGAATATCTAA
>CBFHHD010000024.1:0-9981 GCA_965655605.1 Candidatus Pelagibacteraceae bacterium
GAAACAAAAAATGAGTAATAATATTACAAAATATATAAAAACTGAATGCGGTCTGTCAGAATACTACTTGCTAAGAGCTAGAAAAGGCATTTTTCATAAGTTAAGATTTTACTGGTTTGTAGCTATCGCAACAATTAGAGATCTTCCAAAAAAAAGCCCAGCTCCAGAAAACAAAAATCCTGAAAATTAAAATTTGACAAATTTAGTAAATTAACTAAATAGGCATCAGCGCTGATTTATAACAAATTGCGGGCGCTATAAAAATCCAGCTAAAGCGATTAAATAACCACCGCTTTAGACGGTGGTTTTTTTTTGGATGATCTCTTAGAAAAACCTGGGTATTTGAACCATATTGTACACCTGGCTGGTGCCGAAGTACTAAAAAGGAGATAGTTAAATTTAATTATCTCCAGAAAAGAAGGAGATAATAATGACTAAAAATTTAATACAAAGATTAAACCAAGGACCAGTAATATGTGCTGAAGGGTTTCTTTTTGAAATCGAAAGAAGAGGATATTTATCCGCCGGGGAGTTTGTGCCAACTGTTGCTCTAGACAGACCCGATGTATTGGAAGCACTTCATAGAGATTTTCAACACGCTGGCTCGGATATTGTTCAGGCATTTACTTACAATGTTCACAGAGAAAAGGTTAAGGTTGCGGGTAAAGAGGGTTTGTTAGAAAAACTCAACAGGGCAGCACTGCAAATAGCAAAAAAAGTTGCTGATGAAACTGCAGATAAATCAAAGCCTAATATTGTTGCAGGTAATATTTCAAATTCAAATATTTGGAACAATGAAGATAAGAGCACTCATTTAGAAGTTGAAAAAATGTTTACAGAAATGGCTGAATGGGCAACAGATGAAAAGGCTGACATTATCATAGGTGAAACTTTTTATTATGCTGAAGAAGCTTTTAAAGCATTAGAAGTTATAAAAAAAACAAAGTTACCTGCTGTAGTTACTATTGCACCAATGGGGGAAAATATAATGCGTGATGGATGGTCTATTGTTGACACTTGTAAGGAGCTAGAGCAACGTGGGGCAGATGTTGTGGGTATGAACTGTTTTAGAGGACCAGACACTATGAAAGATTATGTTTTAGAGATACGAAAAGCAGTAAAGTGTCATGTAGCAGCATTGCCGGTTCCTTACAGAACAAATAAAAATCACTCTACTTTTTTTAACCTTCCAGATAGAAATGGTGAGTGTCGTTGTGGTGCTCCACATGGAAGAACGTTTCCAACTGCATTGGATCCTTTGTATTGTAATAGATATGAAATTGCTCAATTTACAAAAGAGCTTTATGAAAATGGTGTTAATTATTTAGGTGTATGTTGTGGAGCAAGTCCAGCGCATATAAGGGAAGTGGCGCATTCAGTAGGATTGCAAGTTCCAGGCTCCATATATAAAGAAAATATGTCTAATCATTTTATGTATGGTAATAATGAGCGCATTCCAGAGCACATTAAGGAATATGGCGATAAAGCTTAATATAAAAAAAAGATAAAAATGAAAAAAGAGACAAATCTCGTAAGAGGTGGTTTGAAACGGTCACAATTTAACGAAACATCTGAGGCTTTATTTTTAAACTCAGGCTTTGTTTATGAAAGTGCTGAACAGGCTGAGTCTATATTTAAAGGTGAAGGAACTGGCTATCAATATTCAAGATACTCAAATCCAACTGTAGAGATGTTTGAAAAAAGACTGGCCCTTTTAGATAAATCTGAAGAATGCTTCGCCACAGCAAGTGGTATGTCAGCGGTATTTGGTGCAATGATGTGCCAATTAAAAGCTGGTGATCACGTTTTGTCTTCTTCTGCACTTTTTGGATCTTGCAGATATATTGTAAAAGAAATTCTGCCTCGCTTTGGTATTGAGGTATCTTTTATTGATGGGAAGAATATTTCAGATTGGGAAAAAAATATTAAAAAAAATACAAAAATCTTATTTTTTGAAACACCATCTAATCCCTGCTTAGAATTAATAGACTTAGAAGCTATTTGTAATTTAGCGAAAAGCAAAAATATAAAGACGATTATAGATAACATATTTGCGTCACCGGTCCTTCAATGCCCAAAAGATTATGGTGCAGATATTATTATCTACTCTGGAACAAAACATATAGATGGTCAAGGACGGGTAATGGGTGGTGCTATACTAACAACAAAAGAATTTAAAGAAGAGACTTTGAAACCTTTTTTGAGGCATACAGGTCCTTGTATTAGTCCATTTAATGCTTGGGTTTTACTAAAGAGCTTAGAAACAATTGATTTAAGAGTTAATAAACAATCTGATAATGCAGATGAAATAGCAAATTTTTTAGATGAGCATAAAAATATTAAAAAAGTAAATTATCCATTTCTTAAGAATTTTTCTCAATATGATATTGCTAAAAAACAGATGTCAAAAGGTGGAAATATGATTTCGTTTGCGATTAAAGGGGGGAAGGAAAGCGCATTCAAAACTCTAAATAAATTAAAGCTTTTTGATATTTCAAATAATTTAGGTGACACTAAATCTTTGATCACACACCCTTCAACTACAACTCATCGAGTACTAGAACAAAAAGATAGAGATGCATTGGGTATTACTGATAATTTAGTTCGAATTTCAGTCGGTCTAGAACATGTCGATGATTTAAAACAAGATCTTGAAGAAGCTTTAAATTTTTAAATATATTCTAAAGGTAAAACAGTAGTTTCTTTTAATTCTTCCAGAGATGGAAATCCACTCACACTCGCAAAATCAATTTTGTTAATTAAATTAAAGTAAAACTCATTATAGCTTTCTGAATTTTTTAATCTCACTTTTAGCAAGTAATCAACCTCCCCCATTAAGCGGTGGCATTCTACAATTTGGGGGGTGTCTCTAACTATCTTTTTGAAAGCTTCCGTCCATAATTTATTGTGATTTGTGGTTTTAATACTTACAAAATATGGCTTTTCTAAATTTAGTTTTTTTTTATTTAAAACAGTGACGCTTTTAGAAATGTAACCGCTATCTTTCAAATTTTTAACTCTCCTATAACAAGGAGATGGCGATAAATTTACTAATGCAGATAAATCATCCATGGAAATATCAGCATCTTCTTGGAGAATGCTAAGAATTTTTTTATCTATTTCTTTCATAAAATTAGAATAAATTACCAATATGTTAACATAATATATATAATATATCCTAAAATATCAATAGTTTTATTCATAATTAACTTATTTTATTATTAAATATTGTTTTTTTGGGATTTTATACTAAATACTGCTTCACGATTAAGTTATTGGTCATTCAGTGTGCCTCCCTACATTCAAAATGGCCAGTAATATTAAAAGTACAAAATTTAAAAAAAGGGAAAAATAATGAAAAAAATATTTGTTACACTTTTAGTATTCTTATTCTCCTCAGTAGCTAATGCTGCTCAACCACTTGTTGAAGCAAAATGGTTGGAAGAGAATTTAAATAAAGTTAAAGTGATTGAAATTAGCAGTAAATTTGTAAAAGGTTCTTATGATAGTTTTAAAGAAAATCATATACCTGGCAGTGTGTACTTAGATCACCTAGGTGACAAATTGATTACAAAAAGAAAAAATGTAATTGGGCAAATACCAACTAACAAAGATCTTGGAAAATTATTTTCAAGGTTAGGCGTAAAAAATTCAGACCATATAGTCATAAGTTATAATGGGGTAAATTCACTCGATTTTGGAAGCGCGGCAAGACTTTATTGGACACTTAAAACTGCAGGACATGATGAGGTTAGTATTTTAAATGGTGGCAAAAAAGCCTGGATTGCCGCCGGTTACAAACTAGGAAAAGGAGAGCATCAAATTACTCCATCAAAATTTAAAGTAAAATATAGTAATAAATATCATGCATCTTTCAAAGAAGTTAGAAATGCAAAGAGAAATAAGAATGGCCTTTCTTTAATTGATGCTAGACCAAGAGCCTTTTTTATAGGTGAAAAAAAACATCCAAAAATTCAGAGATTTGGGACAATCCCAACTGCTGTAAATCTTGATCAAGCATCAATAGTGGATGGTGCGGTTAAAGTTAAATCAGCTAATGATATTAGAGATTTGTTTGCAAAAACAAATATCGAAGGAAAAAAAGGCTATATAAGTTTCTGCAATACTGGATGGTTTGCATCAACAGTATGGTTTGCACTTAGTGAAGTGGCAAAAGTACCAAATGTTAAATTATATGATGGTTCTGTTGCACATTGGGAGCAAAATCCAAAGCATGAATTGGTTAAAGGTATTTAATTAATTTTTTATTCCAAAGTCTGGGTGCAGTATTGTATCCAGACTTTAAGAGAAAATACATTAGTGATTATATCAAAAAGAAATTCAAATTTCCTACTTTTATTCTACTCTTTAATTGCAGTTTTAATACTTGGTTTTATTTTGCAAAATCATATTGGCAATAGGCATTTATATGTTTTTGTAATTGGTATTGGCCTAGGTATTTCACTTTATCACGCATCGTTTGGTTTTACTGGGGGTTGGAGAAATTTTATTGAAAATAGAAAAAGCTCATCTCTTAGAGCTCAAATATTAATGCTAGCTATCGCAGTATTTTTATTTTCATTTTTTATTAATGAAAAGAGCTGGATCTATGATGGAAAAATGATCGGAGCTGTTGCTCCAGTAAATTTATCAGTTGTCTTTGGTTCTTTATTGTTTGGCTTTGCAATGCAACTTGCTGGTGGATGTGGGTCTGGAACTTTATTCACTGCAAGTGGTGGAAATGAAAAAATGGCAATTACTCTAATATTTTTCATGATCGGTTCATTGATTGGAACTTATCATTTTGATTTTTGGTCAACTGTACCATCAATTGGTAGCGTATCTTTATTGAATGAATTTGGTCAATTTCAATCTGTAATATTGCAAATTTTTACTTTAGTTTTTTTATATTTTCTTGTTTCAAAATTAGATAGGCAAAAAAACAAAGTGATTAATCATAAAGATATTTTTGACTTTTCTAACTTTAAATTAACAAACGGTCCATGGCCACTTTTCCTAGGATCCATAATGTTGGTATTTTTTAATTTTTTAATGCTCCAAGCTGCAGGTCACCCGTGGGGAGTTACTTTTGCTTTTGGATTATGGGCGGCAAAAATTGTAAGTTTTATAGGTGTGGATGTTGGTTCTTGGTCTTTCTGGCAGCTATCATATCCAAGCTCAGCATTAGAAAATAGTGTTCTTGCTGATCCTACAACAGTATCAAATTTGGGAATAATTTTTGGAGCCCTTACAGCCTCTACCTTGGCTGGAAAATTTTTTGATAAAAATAGTTTAAATTCAAAATTAATTTACGCCGCAATTATTGGAGGATTGCTAATGGGTTACGGTGCAAGGCTTGCTTTTGGTTGCAATATAGGAGCTTTGTTTAGTGGTATTGCATCAGGCTCTTTGCATGGTTGGGTTTGGCTAATATTTGCATTCATTGGATCATTAATTGGTGTGAGAGTTAGAAGGTACTTTTGCTTATGAAAAAAATTATCTTTTTAATAATTCTTTCTTTATTCTTTGTTCTGGCATTACTGGATCATGATAATAATGGAGTTGCGTATAATCCTCTATTCCATCAACATGGAAATGAGTCTGATGATACGATTTCCATGCCTTGTGGATTAGGCGGAGCAACAAATCATAATCATTAAGCTTGAGTTTTATTATGTTTTCATTATTACCTTGCCATTATGAGTTTAAAAATAAATTCTGACGCACCAAATTTTGAAGCAGATACAACACATGGAAAGATTGATTTTCATGAGTGGATTGGAAATAGTTGGGCAATTCTTTTCTCACACCCTAAAAATTTTACACCAGTATGCACAACTGAACTTGGTTCTTTAGAAAGTTTGAAAGATGAGTTTGATAAAAGAGGAGTTAAATTAATTGGGCTAAGTGTTGATCCAGTTGAGGATCATGAAAAATGGTCAGAGGATATATTGGATGTCACAGGTCATAAGCCAAGCTACCCACTAATTGGTGACAAATTTTTACATATTTCGAAATTATACAGAATGCTACCATCTAGTCTAAACGCTACATATGAAGGCAGAACTCCAATTGATAACCAAACAGTTAGAAATGTATTTGTAATAGATCCTAATAAAAAAATTAAATTAATTTTATCTTACCCAATGTCAACGGGAAGAAATTTTAAAGAAATACTAAGGGTAGTAGATTCTTTGCAACTTACTAACGAACATAAGGTTGCAACGCCAGCAGATTGGCAGCAAGGTGAGGATGTAATTATTGTTCCTGCAGTTAAAGATGAGGAGGCAAAGAAAATATTTCCCAATGGTTGGGATACCAAAAAACCCTACCTTAGAGTTGTAAAAAACCCAAAATCATAAATTTATTGATCCAAACAATGAACGCTAAAAAGTTTTTTTTCATCAATCCAAGTTTTCTTAATTTTCCATCCAGCTTCATTAGCTAAGTTTTTGAAAGATTTAACCGTATATTTATGAGAATTCTCAGTATGAATTTCCTCATTTTTTTTTATCAAATATTTTGAACCATTAATTCTAATGTGATTATTATTTTTAGATTTTAATCTCATCTCGATTCTTTTTTTTGATTTATTATAAATTGCTAAATGTTTGTAAGAGTTTAAATCTATATTTCCACCCAATTCCGTGTTTATTCTTTTTAAAATATTTTTATTAAATTTTGCAGTAACACCTTTTTTATCATCGTAAGCAGAAACTAATGTTGGAATATCTTTAATTAAGTCAACACCAATGATAATTTTTTTTGCTTTAAATTTTAATTTAAGCATTTTTAAAAATTTAATAGCATCTTTTTTTTCAAAATTACCAATAGTTGATCCCGGGAAAAAAATAGTTACATTTTCTGATGAATTTATTTTAAAGGGTAACTTATTATTTCCTGAGAAATCATATCCTTTTGGAGTGATAGCTACTTTCGGAAATTTCTTTTTAAAACTTTGAGATACTTTATTTATATAATCTTCAGAAATATCTAGAGGTACATATTTTTTTGGCTTATCCAAGCTGTTTAGAAAAATTGCTATTTTTTTAAAGTCTCCTGCGCCTGGTTCAATTAAAACTGCGCCCTTACCTATTTTATCAGCAATTTCAATTTTATTATCTTTTAAAATTTTTCTTTCAGTTCGTGTTGGGTAATATTCTTCCAACTTGGTAATTTGTTCAAAAAGTTTTGATCCATGAAAGTCATAAAACCATTTGGAACTTAACTTCTTATTTTTCTTACTCAAACCTGTGCTTACATCTTTCAAAAATGATTTCATTTAATATCAGGCGAAACTAAAATACGACTAATTGGCATTGAAAATCGGCCTTGTATTTCGCCATCGGTAGTTTCTTTGGATGTTGCAAGCAGGTTAGATAAACTTGTAATAATTAATTTTTTTTTCTCTGGCTTTAAGACAAATGCAGCATAAAAAAATCCCACTGCAATTTCAGCTACTTGAGTAACTGGTCCCTCCATAGAAACAACGTTTGTTTCGATAGTTACATTTGCTTCAGGAAAAACTTTGTGCAAAAGATTGCTTAGACTTTTGGACCCTCGTATCCTTGGATCACCTAAATCAATCTCTCCATAATTAGGTATTTCTTCTTGCACATAGCTATAAATTAAATTGTGTACCTCTGTATAGCCAGGCACTGAATTCATTGGTCCGTCTACAATTGCCGCGAACCGGCCTTTAGAAGTTAAAACCCTTTTAACCTCATCTAATACAGGAGCTACCGGGTCCATTAATGTTAAAGCCCAATGACATAATACTGTGTCGATAGAATTATCATTAATTGCTGTCAAATTTTGCGCTTTTGATTCAATTAGATTAACTCCAGTGTTTACAAGACGTGTCTTGGCTAATGCTAACTCTTCAGGACACATGTCTACACCTTTTAAATTTAAATTTTTATTGCGATCAAATAAGATTTTTAATAATGGCCCTGAACCACAGGCAAGATCTAATATACGCAAACCTTCTTGATGGGGTACTAGTTCAGCTAGCCATTCGTAACTATTACGACCAGCTTGATCACGGCAAGAACTTGCGCACACTTCAGTAAATCCAGTGTGCTCTTGATGAACAGCTCTTAAATGATCAACTAACGCATTGCCATCAGGATGTAAATTGTGAGCAACACTATCAGTCCAGTTTGAATTTACTCCATTATGAATATTTGTTTCTTTCATTATTTATCTTCCACTGGCCAACAAATTGGATTGAGTGGACTGGCAGCTACGTCTCCTGGCTTGATATTTGGCATAAATTTCTGCCAGTCACCAGAGACCATTGTGGGTGCATTTACTACTCTCGCTCCGTCTCGGTAGTAAGTATTGGCTAAAGCCACTCGGCTAAGATTAGTGCGGTTTCGTGAAGCGGTATGAAAACTTAAATTATGATGAAAACTAACTTCACCAAGTTCGAATGGAGTTTCATTTACACTTACATTATTTTTTGAAAAAACCTCTGAGACCCCGCGGTCATATCCAGTGCCAGTTTTTTCAAATGTAACAGCATTAACTAATTCGTGAACATTAAGTGGATAAGCAAAAGAAAGAGGTCCCATTTCAAGAGGAATTGGCTGTGCTGGCGCCCAAGCTGTAACTACGTCATTAGTATCTAGCGGAAAATGATGGTCGTCGAAGTGCCATGGGGTACGACCACAACCAGATTGTTTAGCTAATACATTGTCATGGTAAAGTCTAACAGCTGGCACTTGAAGAAGATCTGCTGAAATTTTCCCTAGCCGTGGTGACAAAACATAAGCACGAAGAAGCGCGTTTTCAGTCCAGATCATTTCAAGACTGAGGAAGCGGTCTCGTGCTCCTTTATCTGGATCAACCTTAAATTCCTCTTTTAATAAATTAATTAACTCAGCTCTCAACTTTAGCATAGACCCAGGTGAGAAAACCTTCTTAAGTTTTATAAAACCATTTTTATTAAAAAAATTAATTTGATCGCTAGTTAAATGATAAGGCTCTGCTAGTTCTAAGATAACTTCATCATCACTAGGTATTGCAATATCTGGTAATGGAGCAGCATTAATAATTTCATTTTCTTTAACTTCATTATCTGCAAGGCTCACATACCAGTCCCACCACGCCTGATTGTCTTTATCCCATGGTTTGCTGACATCCGTAACATCAGATGTTTTAGAATTTAAATTGTTATTAAGATTTGTCATTTTGCGTATTTTTAAAATTAAAACTGTTTTATTTCTTTACTGGTCAATATTTTAGTACTGATATATTCCATATTATTATTAATAAAACCATTTTTAACAAATTTATCTATATAAAATTAGCCTATAATTATTTTTCTAACTTAAGGACTATCAGCTGATATTGCCAAAGAATTGCCTTAAATCAAATAAAAGAAGGTCATAATTTTTATCTAATTTAGGATTATGGAAAAATTAAAATATATAAAGTTAACTGCTGCGGATCCCATTCAACTCGAAGATAAAAAAAATTTGTTTGGATCTAAAATGTTACAAATATTATTAGGTGCAAATCTTTGTGTACTTGGCTTAATTTACCTAACAATCTATTAGTTTAAGGATATAAAATTTCTTTAGACCACTTATTTCCAATTCGGCTGTAACATAGTCTTTGGTGCAATCTATTTTCTACATCTTTCCAAAATTCAATTTTATAGGGTGTTAATTGCCAACCTGACCAATGAGGTGGTCTTGGAACGTTATTTTCATCGGGATATTTTTCTTTAAATTCCTTAATTTTATTTTCAAATTCATCTCTATGTTTCATAACTTCTGATTGAGTTGATGCCCATGCACCAATACGACTATCATAAGCTCTTGTATTATAATACTCGTCTGCCGTCTTGGCATTAACCAGTTCAACAGACCCTTGTATTCTTATTTGCCTTAACAATGACTTCCAATGAAAACACATGGAAGCTTTGGGGTTTGCTTTCAAGTCTCTACCCTTTTTTCCCTCTAAATTAGTGTA
>CBFHHD010000024.1:10078-16911 GCA_965655605.1 Candidatus Pelagibacteraceae bacterium
TAAAAAATAAATTCTTTATCAGTTAAACCCTTTAACAATACAATTCTGTTGTCAGGTTGGCCTGACTGATCAACGGTCGCAACATTAAAAGCATTCGGGTCGTTCGGTTCAGATTTCTCTGCCTCACTCATCCAAACTTTAAAAAGTTCAAATGGATTTTCTTTATCTAAAAAAGCTGCGTCTAATCCTAATTTTTCATTCATAATTTAGTCAAAATAACCTATATAATAACTTAATGTCTTTTAATACTTTTGGAAAGCTATTTAGATTTACTACTTGGGGAGAGTCGCACGGGCCAGCTCTTGGCTGCGTTGTGGATGGTTGTCCTCCTAATATTGACCTTAATGAAAAGGATATTCAAAAAGAATTGGACAGAAGAAAACCTGGCCAGTCTAAATTTGTTACACAAAGAAAAGAAAGTGACAAAGTTCAAATATTATCAGGTGTTTTTGGAGGCAAAACAACTGGAACGCCAATATCACTAATTATTTATAATGAAGATCAAAAATCAAAAGATTATGGAGATATAAAAGATAAGTTCAGACCAGGGCATGCTGATTTTACTTATTTTAAAAAATACGGAATTCGTGATTACAGAGGTGGTGGAAGGTCTTCAGCAAGAGAAACTGCTGCGAGAGTTGCAGCAGGAGCAATTGCAAGAAAAGTTTTGGAAAAGAAAATTGGTAAAAAATTTAGCATTGTAGGAGCAGTGACTCAAGTGGGCCCAGTATTTTCAACACCTGAAAATTGGGATGATAAACAAATAAACAAAAACCCTTTTTTTGCAGCTGATAAAGATATTGTAAAAATTTATGAACATTATTTAATGGATATCAGAAAGTCTGGAAGCTCTTGTGGTGCAATGATAGAACTTAGAGCAAGAGGAATTCCTGTGGGATTAGGTGCTCCGATTTATTCTAAACTTGATGCAGATATTGCTGCAGGCTTAATGAGCATTAATGCAGTTAAGTCTGTAAATATTGGAGCTGGTTCTGATGTTGCAAGTTTAACAGGTGAATTAAATTCAGATGAAATGAGATCTTCTGGCAAACAAGTAAAATTTAAATCAAATAAAGCTGGTGGAATTTTAGGTGGAATTTCATCTGGTCAAGAAATTGTATGTTCATTTGCTGTAAAGCCAACATCATCTATTTTAAATTCTAGAGAGACAGTAAATAAAAAAGGGAAAAATACAAAAATTTCTGTTAAAGGAAGACATGATCCTTGTGTTGGTATTAGAGCAGTCCCAATTGGAGAGGCAATGCTGGCGTGTATTTTGCTTGATCATTATTTGATGAATAAAGCTCAATGCGGAAGCTAAGTGATACCACTTAGAGACGACAATCCAACAAGTACCACACCTTATATATCTAATATAATTTTATTAAGCTGTGTAATTGTTTTTATTCTTGAAATTACATCACCCAATTATTTAACAGGTATTTTATTTTACTCTTGGGGATTAGTACCAGCAGCTTTATTAAATGATTTCCCAATACCAGATGAGGCGCACAGGATTCATCCTGTGTTTACAATTTTCACTTCAATGTTCATGCATGGAGGTTTTATGCATATCATTGGAAATATGCTCTATCTCTGGATTTTTGCAGATAATATCGAGGATGACATTGGGCACACAAAATTTTTAATATTTTATTTAATGTCTGGTGTTGCAGCTGCTCTTACACAAGCTTTTCTAAATCCAGAGTCAACCATTCCGATGGTTGGGGCAAGTGGTGCTATTGGAGGAGTACTGGGTGCTTACATAGTAAATTACCCAAAGGCAAAAATATTGGTTCTTTTGCCTCTTGGTTTTATGTTTACCACATTTAGAGTGCCAGCAATTTTTGTACTTGGTATTTGGTTTATTATGCAATTTATGAATAATGCAATTTCAGATACGACTGGGGGCGGTGTTGCGTATGGAGCTCACATTGGAGGCTTTGTTTTTGGCGCAGTTTCAATATTGTTTTTTAATCGTGGGGTAAAAAAAAGAAGATCATCAATTAAAAAAAAAGGTATTTCAAAAAATACAAAAATGAAGAATCCTTGGGCTAAATAACTCCCCCATTATGGGGTGCAACTTAATTGATTTAAATTGGTGTATGAAGTCTAATTCAATTATGAAGTTATTCAAGTGCCCATGTTGCAACAAACTACATTTCACAAGGTTAAATGGTATTCAATTTGAAAATACCTTTAAAACCTTACAAAATTACACAATAAAAAAAAAGATAGAATGCGGAAAATGCTTTAACACAATCTTAGTTCTCGTTCATAATGAAGACGGCAAAAACAAAATTATTTGGGAAGAATACTATAAGTATGAAGATGAAGCATTTCATATTCTAAAAAATCTCCAAGCCAAAAAAGATGATATTTTAAATGATCCTGAAAATGATGATATGAAAAGACACCGTTTAGAAAACGTTATGAAAGAAATTAGACATATTCAAAACTGGAAGTCTAAACACCAAGCAAGCCTTAGAATTAAGGCCAGAATCATTTCTCCAAAAGCCTCGATGGGTATCAACGACCGATTATCCAGCTAAAATTATATTAAAGTTAAGACCTTAAATCTGCCTAACTAGCTCAGCTAGTTAGGTATTTACCCACAATAAAAATCTCACACTTTATAGATGTTCTCGTTTTGATTCCGTTTTGATTCCAATTTGAATCAAAAATACAACCTTAGAAGGTAATGTTAATAACTATCGTCTAATTTTAATTTTTTTAGAATTACAAAACCAACAATAAACAGCGGTATTACCGCAAGAAGCCCTACTCGCTGTGAAACGAAATAGGTAACTGCTCCAACTAATAAAGGTCCTATAAATGCAGTGGATCTTCCTGCAAATGTAAAAAGGCCAAATCCACTTCCTTTGTTTTCTTCAGGTATAATATTAGACATTAGAACTCTGCTCGCACTTTGTAATGGCCCCACAATTGCAGCAATTAGCATTGCAGCAACAAAGAACTGAATCTTATTTTGTGTCAAAACCATACAAAGAACACCAAACATCAAACCCAGTATTGAAAAAGAAATTACCCTCTTGCTTCCATACTTATCATTGAGAAATCCTCCCCAAAATGAAAATATACCCGCAATCAAGTTTCCTACTACAGATAGAATAATAAGCTCTTTAAAAGAATAGTTGTGAACACCGACTGCATAAACACCGCCACCAGTTACCAGTACTACCAATCCATCTGCATAAAACATTCGAGCAATCAAAAATTTAGCAGTGTCTGTAAGTTTGTTGTCCCACAATATTGTTTTTAAAGTAACAAATATACCTTCTGATTTAGTTTCATTAATATTTGTTCCCTTTAAACCAAAAAAAATTGGTATTGAAAAAGTTACAAACCAGATTGAAACAATAAATGCAATAATTCTAATGTGTTCAAATTTTTCTTTATTTAAATTTAAAAATGAGCTTTCGTGTTTCAAAAAAAAAACAATAACAAATATTAATAAAGGCAAAATTCCGATGAAACCAAAAGCATAACCTAAACCTGATACATAACCCCGTTCCTCTTTATTTGAGAAATTAGATAAGAGAGAATGATAAAACATTTGTGAAATTTCATAGAAAAAATTTGATAAGAAAAAAATTAATAAAGTATAAATAATAAAATTTTTACTTGGCTCTGAATTCCAAAAAAGAGCTGTAAAAAAAATACAAAGCAAAGTTGAAGCTATAAAAAAAATTTTCCTACCATTTTTTATATTGTCAGAACTTGCACCAAGTAATGACCCAAATATTGCTATCGATATTCCACAAATACCAGAAGTCCACTGCCAATATGCGGCTCCCACTTGTGGATCTCCCACTATATGTTTTGCAAAATAAGGTCCAAACAGAAAGGTAATAATAATTATTGTATATGGTGAGTTTGCTAGATCAAATAAGGCATAAGAATATTTTTTCATATTTCCATATCTAGCGCTAATTCAATTATTCCAGCTTTATGAAAGCTTCTTATTAGAGTGCCAAAATTTTTTGCTGTGGCATTCCCCATACCTGAATGTCCTTCAGCAAAATTTGGTCCTAGAATAATTCCATCTTCTTTAGTTTTTTCTAATATCTTAAGTTTTATTAAGTTTTGTATTTTTCGACGAGCGGTTTCATCTGGTAAATCTAAGATATTTGCAATATTTGCAATACCAATTTTTCTTTTTGTAAAACCTAGTGTGCCAGGTTCTAAATTTGAGAATTCCTTAAAAAATTCATTGGCATCTTTGTGTAATAATTCTCTAGTTTTACTTTTCTCATTTATAACATGGCTCATTATGATCATGATCACCAGGTATGAATCAAAATCGATTTTGTAGTGACTTTTTGCACGTCTATAAAAATCTATCATAAAAACTTGCCAAGCATATGCAGCGCTAGCAAAAGCTTTTTCATTTTTACCTAGATTACCTTCTTGTGATTTTTGATTAGTGAAATTTTTAATTATGTGCTCTTGCTTTTTCATAACCCATATTGAGGTTATCAGTTTTCACCAAAATAGGTATTCTAAATTCACCAAAATGGGGAGTTAAAATTTGTAGCCTATCTCAATAACAGCAAAGGTTCGATTTTGTGCAGTATTATTTGAAAAAATTGGTCCTTTACCAATATTTTTAACCAACTTGGTGCTAACTTCAAATTTTTTCGTTATATCAGTTGTTAATTTCAAGTGCTTAGATCCTCTTAGATTATTACCTTCTACATAACCCATATACAAACTTACTGGCATGTCATTGAGTTTATAAATATTTTTATGTTTATACCTCACATCAAGAATATCCTGTCCGTACCTCGTATTACCCAGTACTGCACCGTTTGAAGTTTCTTCACGGTAATCTGCGGACAAAGAAATGTTTCTCTTAAAAAAATATTCGGAATACAATCCAAAATGAGCATTATCAGCTTGCTTATTAGGATTTTTATCATGGTTCAGCATTTTGCCGTATGGAGCTATATAGATATTATCAAGCTTAAAAAATAAGGCTAATCTCTGGTTAATCTCTAGATTATATGTTTTGTCTCCTGAAGTGGAATCTTCAACATCATGAATAAAGTTGAAATTTTTTAAAAAAATATTTTCAGTTATTGGATAGGTAAAATGCAAATCCAATACAGTCCCTGGACGAGCATCATTAATATCAGATCCTAAATCATCAACTAATGTAGAAAAATACCTTACTCTGCCATCCATTTTTAATTTAGAAATATCTGCCCAGCTTGAACTGGTGAGTAATATAATAAGAAATAAACTACTTAATAATCTTAATGCCATCTTTATTGAAAAAAACCTGCTCAATTTTAGTGATAATCGACTGTGCATCCAATCCTGCAATCTGATACATTTTTTCTGGTGTATCTTGATCAATAAACTTATCTGGTAAAACCATGGTTCTAAACTTTAACCCTTTATCAAAAAGACCTTTTTCTGAGAGTAAATGGGATACATGAGATCCAAATCCACCAATTGAACCTTCTTCAATAGTTAACATCATTTCGTGTTCTCTGGCACATCTTAAAATCAATTCTTCATCTAAGGGTTTTGCAAACCTTGCATCAACAATTGTTGTTGAGATACCCTTCGTATCTAAATGCTTTGCTGCTGTTTTACATTCCTCTAGTCTTGTACCAAAGTTTAAAATGCAAATCTTTGATCCTTGCTTAATTATTCTTCCTTTTCCAATCTCAATTGTCTCATCAATTGACGGTAGATCAATACCAATCCCATTTCCCCTCGGATATCTAAAAGCACATGGCCTATCATTGATTTCAACGGAAGTATTTATCATTCGCACTAGTTCGGCTTCATCACTTGCAGCCATAACAATAAAATTTGGTAAAGTTGAAAGATACGTTACATCAAATGCACCGGCATGTGTTGGTCCATCCGCTCCAACCAATCCAGCACGATCAATTGCAAACCTTACAGGTAAACTTTGAATTGCAACATCATGCACAACTTGATCGTAAGCTCTTTGCAAAAAAGTAGAGTAAATTGCTGCATAAGGTTTGTAACCTTCGGTAGCTAATCCAGCAGCAAAAGTTACCGCATGCTGTTCTGCAATCCCAACATCAAAATTTCTCTTTGGAAACTTTTCTTGAAAAAGATTTGTTCCCGTTCCTGACGGCATCGCTGCAGTTATTGTTACAATTTTACTATCTCGTTCTCCATGTTTGGTTAAAGTCTCACCGAACACTTTTGTATAAGCAGGTTTGTTTGAGGTCGTCTTAGACTGCTCACCTGTTTCAACATTAAATTTTGATACACCATGGTAACGATCTTTTGAATCCTCTGCAGGTTTATAACCTTTTCCTTTTTGTGTAATTGCATGAATTAAAAATGGTCCTTCATGACTAGAATTTTTAACATTCTCTAAAACGGGTAACAAATGGTCAAAGTTATGTCCGTCTACTGTACCTACATAAAAAAAACCCATTTCTTCAAACAAAGTCCCCCCTACTGCAAGTCCTCTTAAATACTCTTCCGCTTGACCTATCCCTCTCTTTAATGACTTTGGAAAATGATCAGACAGTTTTTTAAAAAAGTTTCTAAAACCAATGTATCTTCTTCCAGAAAGTAATTTTGCTAAATAAGAACTCATGGCTCCAACTGGAGGAGCAATTGACATATCATTGTCATTCAAAATAACAATTAACCTAGAATCCATAGCGCCTGCATTATTCATTGCTTCATACGCCATACCTGCGCTCATAGCACCATCGCCAATAACAGAAATAATATTATTAGTTTTGCCATCCAAATCTCTTGCTACTGACATTCCAAGACCTGCTGAAATTGAAGTGGAACTATGAGCAGTT
>CBFHHD010000025.1:0-16437 GCA_965655605.1 Candidatus Pelagibacteraceae bacterium
TGCATGGTGTTAGAGGTATTACAGATCTTATAGTTCAACCTGGTTTGATGAATTTAGATTTTGCAGATATTGAAACTATAATGAGTGGAATGGGTAAAGCAATGATGGGTACGGGTGAAGCCGAAGGTGATAATAGATCAGTACTTGCATCAGATGCCGCTATCAACAATCCATTGATTGATGATTATACTTTAAAAGGAGCAAAAGGATTGCTTGTAAATATAACTGGTGGAAATGACATAACACTTTTTGAAGTTGATGAAGCTGCAAATAAAATTAGAGCTGAAGTCGATCCAGGTGCTGACATTTTAATCGGATCAACGATTGATGAGAGTATGAGTGGAAAGATTAGAGTGTCTATTGTTGTAACTGGTTTAGGTGGAGAAGTTATGAGAACGAAACCAAGTTTAAGTGTTGTTCAAAGTAGAAATAATGGTTACGTAAGACCAGCTAATCAAAACAACTCTCAAGTACCTTACAATAATTTTCAACCATCTGCATATGCGCCACAAACTAGCCAAGTTACTTCACCAATGGCAAGCGCTTCTCCAGCTCCAGTAGTAGGAGCAAATGCTTTGGATGTGAACATGGAACAAAATAATGAGCAAATTATTTCTCCAGAAATAAAAACAAACTATCAACAAATTCAGGACTCAACTCCAGTTGAAGATTTGTCAGTGGAAAATTTTCTACAAGAAGAGCAGCAGTTAGAAAATAAAGATATGTTAAGTGCTGAAGTTGAGCAATCATCTCAACAGCTAGATACTATGGTTGCTGAAGAAGAAGAAAGTCCTCCACAATTATTTAGCGGTGATCAAGACTTGAATGACAATCAGAATGAAGCTGTTTTAGAGAACAATGAATTAGATACCGATCTCTCTGAATTAAATTTTGATGATAAGGATGATCTAGAAATTCCTGCTTTTCTTAGAAGACAAACTAATTAAATTTAACCCCTAATGTCACCGGATATTTTAAAACATTATCCGGTGATGTTAAGTGAAGTTGTCCAACAATTAGAAGATAAAACAATTATTGCTGACTGCACCTTTGGTGGAGGTGGTTATTCTTCACATATTTTAGAAAATTTTTCAGGAACAAAGGTCATAGGAATAGATAGAGATAATAATGCACTTAAATATGCCGACAAAATAAAAGCAAAGTTTGGCAATAGATTTGATTTTTTTAATTATAAATTTTCTCAAATTCATCAAATAAAAAACTTTAAAGATATAGACTACTTTATATTTGATTTGGGAGTATCAAACTTCCAGTTAAAAGATCACAGTAGAGGGTTTTCTTTTAATTCCAATTTTTCTTTAGATATGAGAATGGGTTTAAATTCATATTCAGCAAAAGATTTAATAAATAATATATCTGAAGGCGATTTAAAAAATATCCTTAAGTTTTTTGGAGAAGAAAAATTTGCTTCTGTAATATCAAAATCCATATCTCTTCATAGGACCAAGAAAAAAATTGAGTTAGCATCCGAATTAGCATCGATAATCAAAGAAGTTAAATTTAAAAAAGGAAAGACTGACCCTGCTACAAAATCTTTCCAAGCTATAAGAATGATAGTCAATAATGAGTTTTCAGAAATATATAAAACTTTAAAATATATAATTGAAACCTCAAAAATAGGTTCTAAAATTATCATCATATCATTTCACTCATTAGAAGATTTGTTAGTAAAAAAAATATTTAACCTTCATGGAAAGAAAAAAAGCTATTCTAGATACGTTCCTTTAGATGAGGATGATTTTGCACCATGTATTAAGATTATTACTAGCAAGCCAATCGTACCAAGTGACAATGAAATAAAAAAAAATCCACCATCCAGATCTGCTAAATTAAGAGTTGCACAAAAAATTACACAACCTTTTAAGCAAATAGATAGAAAGGATTTGAAGTTAGAAAAGTATTTTAATTTAGAACAAAGTTATGGCTAAAAATATTTTTATAATTTTTTTTATAGTTGTTACAGGAGCTTTTTTTACCAATATTTTCAAAACAAAAACTAAAAATTTAGAAGAAAAAATTACTGAAAAAAAAAAGACTATCTTGAAATTAAAATCATCTAACGAGTCAGAGTTAAAAGAAAATATATTCCTAAAATCTCCTGAAAGAATTAAGTTGTTAGCTAAAGAGCTACTTGGCAATGAATACCTTTTTTACAAAAATAAAAATATAAAACAAATGCACTTAGATGAAAAAAAATAATCAATTAGATCTTTATTTAGATACATCAATTTTTAAAAAAAAAATTGATAAAAAGTTAGATACAAGAATTAATATAATTATTTCCACCTTCTTAATTTTAAGCGCCTTAATTTTATTTAAATTATTTTTGCTAGGTCTTGATGCAAAAGAGTTTAATATAGATAAGCAATTTAATACTGAGCAATTATTAAGGAAAGCGATTGTCGATAGAAATAATAATTTATTAGCATATAACATTAAAACTCATGATTTAATTATTAGAACTAAAAAAGTTAAAAATTTAAATTCTTTACATTTAAAAATTAAAATAAATTTTAAAGATATTGATTTAAAAGAAATTGATAATTTTTATTCTAAACCTTTTCATATAATCAAAAAAAATCTAAGCCCCTCTGATTATAATAAAGCATTGAGCTTGGGAGAACCATCGATTGAGCTGTCTAGAAATGAAACCAGGGTTTATGCAAACAAAAATCTTTTTTCACATATCTTAGGCAATGTGGATACTGATCAGCAGGGCGTTTCAGGATTAGAGTATTTTATGAATGATCAGCTTTTAGATAAAAATACAAAACCAATCAAATTATCGTTAGATCAAAATATTCAATTTTTAGTTAGAGAAATTTTAGCCAACGGAATAGATACATTCCAAGCTATTGGAGCGTCTGCCGTATTGATAGATGCGGATAATGGAAAAGTTCTATCAATGGTTTCATTACCTGATTTTAATCCCAATAATCGTAACATGGTAAGTAATAATGACGCTTACTTTAATAAAAATACCAAAGGATTGTATGAGCTTGGTTCAGTTTTTAAAACATTTGTTATCGCAAATGGTATTGAACAAAAAATTATAACAAGAGATAAAATTTATAAAGATTTACCAATCCAAGTATATTGCGGTAAATTTCCAATTAAAGAATACAGGTACTCAAAGGACAAAAAAAATTTAAGTGTAAATGATATATTAGTAAAATCTTCAAATATAGGCACGATAAGAATTATTCAGGATAGTGGCCTTGAAAGTTATCAGAAATTTTTAGATAAACTTGAAATATTCAATTCACCTAAAATTGAAATTCCAGAGACATCGTCTTCTGTTAAAAAAAGATGGGGAAAATGTAGAACTTTGAATGCAGGATTTGGACACGGAATAAATACTTCACCGTTACAATTTTCTAGAGCATTTGCAGCTATTATTAACGGTGGGCGATTACATAATTTGTCATTACTTGAAAATTCAAAGATAGAAAGCGGCAAGAGAGTTATTTCAAAGGAAACAAGCGATGTAATGAAAAAAATATTACGAACTAACGTAGATAAAAGCTACGAGATAGGTGGCAGCGGAAGAAAAGCAGATATCAAAGGATATAATGTAATCGGAAAAACTGGAACCGCACAAAAACCATCTAAAATTAAAAAAGGTTACTCAAAAGAAATTTTGAATGTCTTTACATCTGCATTTTTTATTAATGATAAAAGTTATGTGCTAACTGTACTTCTGGATGAGCCAAAAGGTGCTCCAAAATTGTGGGGCCATAATAGAAGAGAAGCAGGATGGAATTCTGCTTACTTAAACGGAAAAATAATACAAGAAATAGGTCCAATTTTGAACACATTAAAGTTTAAAGAATATACAAATTTAATAAAATGAAATTAGAACATATAATACAAAAAAATTTTTCTTCAGACTCAAGATTAGTCCAAAAGGATGATGTTTTTTTTGACTTTATTTCAAACTCAAAAACAACCAACCCTTTTATTGGTGATATTATAAAAAAAAAACCATCTGTAATAATAACAAGCAAAGATTTAAAAAAAAAAAAATATTTTAACAATTAAAAAGAAATGTGTAAGAAATTTTTATGAAACGCTAATTAAAAAAAAATATAAAAATATTCCAAAAAACTTAGTTGCTGTTACAGGTACAAATGGCAAAACTTCAATAGTTAATTTTTTTAATCAAATTCACCAACTTAATAATAAAAAATGTGCAACGATTGGAACATTAGGTTTTAAAAAAAATAGAAAATTTAAAAAAAGTAACCTAACGACTCCAAGTAATTTAGAGATTTTAGATTTTTTAATTGAAGCTAAAAAAAGCAGAGTCGATAATGTGGCAATAGAAGCCTCTAGTCACGGGTTAGTACAAAACCGTTTAGCAGGGTTAGCTTTTATGTGCTCTATCTTTACGAATTTTACCCAAGACCATTTAGATTATCATAATAATATGAAATCATATTTAAATGCTAAATTGCTTCTTTTTCAAAACCACCTAAAAAAAAAATCTACAATAATTTGTAATAATAAAATTTTTAAAATTTTAATAAAAAATAAAATTAGAAAAAAAAATATTAAATTTCCATTACAACAAGAAAAAAGTACGACTTTTAAGATCATAAGCCAAATACCCAATAAAAGTAAAACAAGACTAAAAATTAACTATAAAAATAAAATTTACATAATAGACGTAAATTTAGTTAGCGGCGTTCAAGTCGAAAATTTATTTCAATCAATAAAAGCTTGTGAAACAGTAAATTTAAATACTCTAGATATTTTAAAAATATTACCAAAAATTAAAGCCCCAAATGGAAGACTGAATATTATTAAAAATAAAAATAAATTAATTTGTCTTGATTATGCTCATACGCCAGATGGTTTAGAAAAATCTATCACCACTTTAAAAAAACACTTTAACAAAGAAATTAATATTGTCTTTGGGTGCGGGGGAGACAGAGACCGTGATAAAAGATCAAAAATGGGATATATTGCCAATAAATACTGCAAACAAATATATCTTACTAATGATAATCCTAGACATGAAAATCCAATTAAAATTATTAAGCAGATAAAATCTACAGCTAAAAGAGGCAATGTAATAGCGCATAGATCTTTAGCTATTAAAACTGCAATTAGAAATTTAAAGAAAGATCAGTTGTTATTAGTAGCGGGAAAAGGTCATGAAAATTATCAAGTTTTTAAAAACAGAAAAATATTTTTTTCAGATAAAAAAGAAATAAAAAAACACATATGAGTTTAAAAAATTTAATAAACATTGGCCTCTTAAAAAAAAATTATTTTATTGATAGTAGAGAGGTTAAGGAAAATTCTGTTTTTATTTGTATAAAAGGTAAAAATGATGATGGTCATAGATACATTAATGAAGTTTTATCAAAATTTAAAAAAACCCTAGTTATTGGTGAGTCAAAATCTAGCTTTACAAAAACTTTAAAAAAAAACGAAAGAGTTATTTTATGCAAATCTACCTTGGGATTCATTCAAGATTTATCAAAAATCAAAAGATTTATACTAAATAAAAATGTTTTTATATGTATTACAGGAAGCTCTGGAAAAACTACTTTAAAAGACAATCTTCATGATATTTTAAAAACTTTTGACCGTACCTATAAATCAAAAAAGTCTTATAATAATCATATTGGATTACCACTCACATTAGCCAACCAAAAGGAAAAATCTATTTATAATGTTTATGAAGCAGGAATGAATAGCCTTGGGGAAATTGACAATTTAACCAAAATCTTAAGACCCAACATCGGAATAATTACAAATATTGGTGACGCTCATATTGGAAAGCTAGGCAGTCAAAACAATATATTTAAAGCAAAATCAGAAATTATTAATAACATTGAAAAAAACGGCACTCTTATTTTAAATGGTGATTGTGCTTATTTTAAAAAACTTACACAAAAAGCCAAAAATAAAAAATTAAAAATTCTTAGTTTTGGTAACAAATCGCAGTTTACAATTTCATTTAAGGTTCTAAAAAATAATTTAGTTCAATTTAAGTTAAGAAATAAAACTTTAAAACTTAAATTGTTAAATATTCAAAATTATAATATTCAAAATATTTGTGTAATTTTATTAATATTGAATTTATTTAAATTAAATTTAAATAAAGCTGTAAAAAAAATAAAATCAATAAAATCAATAAAAGGACGTGGAAATTTAATAAAATATAAAAAAAATATAAGCATTATTGATGACAGCTATAATTCAAATCCTACCTCTCTTAAGAATGCAATCTATTCCTTCGCTAACATGCAAACAAAAAAAAACAAAATACTCGTATTGGGCGACATGTTAGAACTTGGAAAATTTTCTTCACACAAGCATAAAGAAATAGGCAGTTACCTAAATAAATTTGATTTTAAAAAAATTTTTACTGTTGGAAAAGAATCAAAAAATATTTTTATGCAATTAAACAAAAATATTCGAGGTAAAAGTTTCAATAATATCAATGAATTGAACAAGGAAATTAAAAATGTTTTAGTAGAAAATTCTATAATTTTGTTTAAATCATCAAATAGCATTGGTTTAAACAAACTACTAAATAAAAAAATATATTAATGTTAAATTACTTTTTTCAGCAGCTATCAGTCGATTTTACATTTTTAAATGTTTTTTCTTATATTACTTTCAGAACAGGTGTGGCTATATTTACATCTTTGGTAATAGTTCTAATCTTTGGTAAACCATTTATTAAATATTTAAAATCATCTTCTCACTTTAGCCAACCTATTAGAGATGATGGACCAATTTCACATGTTATAAAAAAGGCTGGAACACCAACTTTTGGTGGTGTTTTGATTATTTTAGCAATTACAATTTCAACAATTTTATGGGCAAATTTAAATAATATTTTTGTACTTATTTCTTTATTTTCTTTACTATCGTTTGCATTAATTGGTTTTTTTGATGATTTTTTTAAAATTAAATTCAAAAATTCTAAAGGAATATCTGCATCTACTAAAATACTATTTCAATTTATTTTCAGCCTGATGATTTTTTATCTAATATCAATATCCATATCACCAGACCAAAGATATTTGTTTAATATGCCTTATTTTAAAAACTTAATATTTGATATAGGTTACTTTTATTTTCCATTCGCAATTATTGTGATTATAGGGTCATCCAACGCCGTAAATTTAACTGATGGACTTGATGGTCTTGCAACCGTACCTCTAATTTTAGTAGCGCTTACATTTATTCTAATAACTTATTTGTCAGGAAATATTATATTTTCAGAATATCTGAAGATTATAAATATTAAAAATATTTCCGAGGTATGCATACTTTTAGGTGCCACTGTTGGAGCTTGTTTAGGATTTTTATGGTTTAACGCTCCTCCAGCTAAAATTTTTATGGGTGACACAGGTTCTTTGGCCCTTGGAGCTTTAATGGGTACTGTAAGTTTAATTAGTAAACATGAAGTAGTTTTGTTAGTTGCGGGCGGTTTATTTGTACTGGAGGCTATGTCCGTAATAATACAAGTCTTTTCATTTAAAGTTTTTGGTAAACGAGTATTTAGAATGGCTCCTTTGCACCATCATTTTGAAAAAAAAGGATGGGAAGAATCTACAATTGTAATTAGATTTTGGATTATTTCAATTATCCTAGTTTTGATTGCATTGGCAAGTCTCAAACTTAGATAAATGAAATTTCCAGAGGATTTTAGAAACAAAAAAATATTAGTTTATGGTCTTGGAAAAACTGGTGTTTCAGTTTGTAATTTTCTAGAAAAAAAAAAAATAAAATTTTCCATTTGGGATGATAAAGAAAAATTTAAAAATAAAAACAAAGATAAAAAATTTTATAATAAAAATTTTGATTATATTATTTTAAGCCCTGGCATCGATATATATCATCATCGATATAAAAAATTCTTTTTATCTCATAAAAAAAAAATTATAACAGATCTTGATATTTTTTTTGCACTTAAAAAAAAATATAAGTTTGTAATTGGAGTTACAGGAACAAATGGAAAATCAAGTTTTTGTTCAGTTTTACAAAAAATCTTAAAAAAAAATAAAATTAAATCTAAAATTCTTGCCAATTTTGGAAAACCAGTTTTGAGTGAAAGAATATCTTCTAATGAATATTGTATTTTAGAACTATCTTCCTATCAGTTAGATTATTCAAAAAAGTTAAAACTAGATAGAGCTATTATTTTAAATTTATCTGCTGATCATTTGGAAAGACATGAGACTTTGTCTAAATATAAATTAATAAAGTTAAAAATATTTTCATTTTTAAATAAAACAGGATTAGGATTTGTAAATTATCAAGTGATAAATAATAAAACAATTGAAGATAAAAGAATAAGAAAATTTAAATCGATAAATAAAAAATTAATTAATTTTCTTTTTAGTAAAAATTTAAACATAACACTCAAGGATTTCGAAAAAAATAATTTACCACACAGAAATGAAGTTTTTTTAAATAAAAAAAATTTTCAATTTATAAACGACTCCAAATCTACTAATTTTGATGCAACAAGATATGCAATCAAAAAATATAATAATATAATATTAATTTTGGGTGGTGAGCTTAAAAGGAAAGATGAATTTAAAATATATGATTTGAAAAATAAAATATTTAAAATTTATGTATTTGGTAAAAAAATTAAAAAACTTACTGATAGTCTAAAAAAACAAAGTTTTACTTTTCTAAAATACAAAACATTAAAAGAAATTTTGTACAAAAGTGTTTCGAGCGATTATTCAGAAAATATAATGAATCCAAAAAAATTTGTAGTTTTATTTAGCCCTGGCGCTGCCTCATTTGACCAATATAAAAACTTTGAACAAAGAGGATTAGATTATAAAAAGATTGTAAATGCAATTTTCAAGAGATAGTGAAAGTTTTTTTGTTCAATGGTTAAGAAGCCTTGATAAAACCATTGTGTTTTTATTATTATCTTGGATATCCTTAGGCCTATTATTTTGTACAACAACAACTTTAAGTTTTGCCTCACAAAAAATTTATGACGACCCAAGTGTTTTGGTAAACAAATATTATGTATTCATTATTTTAGGTTTAGTAATAACTTTTTCGACCTCAATTTTTAATGAAAATTTTTATAAAGAATTTGGTAAATATATTTTTTTAATTTCAGTTATATTTTTAATTTTTACATTAGTTTTTGGGATTGAAGCAAAAGGCTCAAAGAGATGGATAAATTTATACTTTTTTAATTTGCAACCAATAGAACTCGTTAAACCAACCTTTGTAATTTTTTTAGCTAAACTATTTTCATCTGAAAAACCTTTTAATTTTAAATTTATTGTTTCAGGAATCGTAACATTCATACTAATTTCTATTTTGCTGTTACAGCCCGATTATACTCAAGGTTTATTAGTTATTAGTGCGTGGTTAACTGTAATTTTTATTTCTGGACTCAATCTAGTAATAATTTTTTCCATCATTGCGTTTGCTATTATTTTTATGGGGTCACTTTTGTTTTTATTTAAAGATAATTTTTCCTATATTTTTCTACGTTTTGATAAATGGTTAGATGTATCAAGTATTTCATACCAGTCTGAAAAAGCTTTAGATGCAATTATATATGGTGGTTTTTTTGGAAGAGGCATTGGAGAAGGTGTTTTGAGCGAAAGGATTCCAGAGTCCCACACTGACTATGTGCTAGCTTCTATAGGAGAAGAATTTGGAGTTGTGGCTATTATTTTTATTTTAATAATTGTCTTTTCACTATTTATGAGAGTTTTTGCAATATGCCAGACTGATATTTCGAATTTTAAAAAATATACATTAACAACTTTATCTACTTTAGTTTTATTGCAAATATTTATAAATGTTTGTGTAACTTTAAATTTAATGCCGTCTACAGGAATGACATTCGCCTTTTTAAGTTATGGAGGCTCAAGCATATTAACAAGTTCATTTCTGATGGGCATTATATTGTCTTTAACTAAAAAAAAATATTCATGAAAAAAATTCTATTATGTACTGGCGGAACAGGGGGTCATATTTTCCCTATGCTCAGTCTTTACGAAGAATTAAAAAAAAATAACAATGTAAAAATTATTACCGATAAGAGGGCATTAAAATATTTAGATATTAAAGATGTTAAAGTTATTAGCAGTGACAGCCCTTATAGAAAAAAAAGTATTTTTCATATGATAAATACAATTTTTATTATTATTTATTCTACCATTAAATTATCATTCTTTATTTTGTTCTTTAGGCCAAAAATCATAGTAGGTTCGGGTGGTTATGTATCATTTCCATTATTGCTTGCCGCTACTATTTTAAAAAAAAATTTCTTTCTTTATGAAACCAATTCAGTTTTGGGAAGGGTAAACAAACTGTTTCTATCCCGTTGCAGTAAAGTGTTATCTGGATATGAAAAAATTTATAACTTTCCAAAAAAATATAACTCTAAATTCAAATTTGTAGGTCAATTAGTAAGAAATCAATTTTTAGATAATAGAGACTCTGGCATATTTTTAAAAAATAGAATTAAAAAAACCGATAAAAAATTTTTGAAAATTTTAGTTATTGGAGGAAGCCAAGGAGCTAAGTTTTTTGGTGAAAAACTTCCGTTCTGTTTTAGATCGTTAATTGAAAAAGATATTTACCTGTCAATAGATCAGCAAATACAGGCAACCCAACTCGATCATATGAGTAATTTTTATGGAAATATAACAAAAAAATTTAATAACAAGTATCAAAACAAATTTGTCATTTCACTTTTTACTTTTCACAAGAACTTAGAGGAATATATAAAAAAAGCAGATATTGTAATTTCAAGATCTGGCTCTTCTACACTTTCAGAGTTAGTAAGTTTAAACAAACCTTTCATCGCCATTCCATTGCCATCATCTCTGGATAATCATCAATTTTATAATGCAAAATATTATGATGAAAAAAATTGTTGTTGGATTTTACAGGAAAATGAAATGAATTTTGAAATAAAATTAATTAGAATTTTAACGAATGTTTATCAAAATCAATTTCTATTAGAGACTAAAAAAAATAATTTAATAAACTTAAAAATGGGCAACCCAATCGATAACTTTATTAGAGAAATATATAATTAATTTTTATGAATTTAGAAATAAATAAAAAAAATAAAATTTACTTTATTGGTATTGGCGGTATTGGAATGAGCGGTATTGCTTTGATAATGAAAAATCTTGGGTATGATGTTCAAGGCAGTGACGTATCTAAAAACAGTTTAATTATCAAAAAGTTAAAAGATAAGAAGATTAAAATTTATTTTGGTCATAAATCTAAATCGATCTTAAAATCAGATATTGTTGTTATTTCAACAGCAATTAACTCAAGTAACGAAGAGTTAAAATTAGCAAAAAAAAATCAATTACACATAATTAAAAGAGCAGATATGTTGGCTCACCTTTTGAGCCTTAAAAAAAATATTATAATTTCAGGATCACACGGTAAAACTACAATTACCTCGTTGGCATCTAATATGTTAACTTATGCAAAATATGATCCTATGATTGTAAATGGTGGAATTTTAAACTCATCCAACAGCAATGCAAGCGTAGGAAGCGGTCAATGGGCTGTTGTAGAAGCAGACGAGTCTGATGGAAGTTTCCTGAAATTTAAAAGCATATTCTCAATTGTTAGTAATATTGATGTCGAGCATATGGATTTTTATAAAACATTTTCAAATTTAAAAAATCAATTTTCCTTATTCTTAAACAAAACTCCACTATTAGGAAAAAATATAGTTTGTATAGATGATGTTAATATTAAAAAAATTATAAAAAAAATTAAAAAGAATAATTTCGTTACATATGGCTTTTCAAAAAGTGCACAAATTCAATGTCAAAATGTAAAAAGTATAGATATGGGAATGAAATTTGATTTAAATATTAATTTTCCAAATAAAAAATATACAATAAAAAACTTTAAAATCAATTTACTTGGTAAACACAATGTTCTTAATGCTGCAGCAGTAATCACGATAGGTTTGTTGTTAAAAATTGGAATAAAAAATATCAAAGATTCCCTCCAGAGCTTTTCGGGTGTTCAAAGAAGACTGACGGTTGTTTATAAAGATAAGAAAAAAATTATTTATGACGATTATGCTCACCATCCTACTGAAATAAAAGCTGTTCTCGAGGCCTGTAGAAATAACTATAAAGATAAAAAGATAATTTCAATATTTCAACCTCATAGGTTTAGTAGAGTAAGCTCTCTTTACAAAGAATTTACCGAGTGTTTTCAAATAGCAAATTTAGTTTTGATATGCCCAGTTTATGCTGCTGGAGAAAAATCAAATGGTTTTGATTTTAAAAAGTTTTGTAAAGATATTTCTAAAAAGTCTAATGTTCAAACTGTGATTGCTAATAATCAAAATGAAATAGAATTATTTATAAAAAAAAATTTAATAAAAGATAATGTAATTGTAGCTATGGGGGCGGGCAGTATTAGCTCTTGGATTAGAAATATTGCAAAAAATATAAAGAACAATGCTTACTAAAAATATCAAAGAAAATTATAATTTATCAACTAATAGCTGGTTTGGGACAGGGGGAGATGCAAAGAAATATTTTAATCCTGAAAATAAAAGAGAATTAATAAATCATTTAAAAACACATAATAAAGATGATTATCTGGCAATAGGATCAGGCTCCAATACTCTTTTTAGAGATAAAGGATGCAAAAATACAATAATAAAATTGGGCAAAGGATTTAGAGAAATCATTCTATTTGAAAATGAAATTATTTGTGGAGCAGGGTCTATCAAAAAAAACTTATCTGAATTTGCCCTTCAAAATTCAATTGAAGGTTTTGAATTTTTAAGTTGTATACCCGGAACAATAGGAGGAGGAGTTGTTATGAATGCTGGATGTTTTGGATATGAATTTAAAGATATTATCAAACAAGTACATTGCATAAGTTATGATGGAGTTGAAAAAATTTATAACAAAAGTGACATAGATTTCTCTTATAGAAAAACTAGCCTGCCAAGAAAAATGATAATAATAAAAATAACTTGTTCGATTAAGTTGGGTGACAAGGAAAGTATTCAAAAAAAAATTAATGATTTCAGATCTCAAAAGACTCTAAATCAGCCATCAAAAATAAAAACTGGAGGAAGCACCTTTAAGAATCCTGGCAATGGAATAAAAGCATGGGAATTAATAAAGAAATCTGGGTGTAACAATATTAAATTTGGAAAAGCTAAATTTTCTGAACATCATTGTAATTTCATTGAGAACTCAGGAAACTCAAGTACGGATATTGAAAAGCTTATTGACCATACTATTAATAAAGTTAAAGATGATTTTGGTATTACCTTGGAACCCGAAATAAAAATATTTGGTGAAAAATAAAAAAAAAATTTTAGTACTTTGCGGCGGGATATCAAAAGAGCGTCCTGTTAGTATTCAAACAGGAAATGCATGTAATGATGCTCTAAAGCTAATGGGTTACAAAACTGTAAAATTAGATCCAAAAAAAAATATTTTAAAAAATATTAAAAAAGTAAATCCCGATATAGTAATGAATTGTTTACACGGGCGTTATGGCGAAGATGGTCAAATTCAAAAAATTTTAGAAAAGTTAAAAGTTCCTTATACTCATTCAGGTGTGAAGGCATCTGAAGATGCTATGAATAAAATTAAATCAAAGAAAATTTTTATTAAGAATCGAATATTAACACCTAATTATAAATCAATAAAAAAAATATCTGATCTCAGTAATAAAATTTCAAAAGAAAAATTTATTATCAAGCCTGCGAATGAAGGGTCAAGTTTTGGTGTAAAAATTTTTGACTCTTTAAATAAAAAAAATTTATTAGATATTAAAAAACATTTACTTAAATATAAAAACCTTATCCAAGAAGAGTTTATAGATGGCCAAGAAGTTCAAACAGCGATTTTAAATAATAAAGTGCTTGGGTCGGTAGAAATAAGACCCAAGAGAAAGTTCTATGACTATAAAGCTAAATATTCTTCTTTGGCTAAAACTCTTCACGTAATACCACCTAAAATAAACAAAGAAATAAATGATAAAATAAATAAAGCTGCATTAAAGGCGCATAAATCTTTAGGGTGCAAAGGTGTTACAAGGTCAGATTTTATAGTTAGCAAAGATAAAAAAGTTTACATCTTAGAATTAAACACTCAGCCTGGAATGACGAGACTTTCCTTAGTTCCTGAAATCGCTAAATTTTATGGGTTAAGTTTTAAAAAATTAGTAAATTGGATAGTTAAGGATGCAGGAATTAACAGGTAAAAAAAAATTCTTTTTCTTGGTAATTATATTGCTTTTATTCACTACATATAATTTTAAGAATAATTTGATTATCCCATTCTTTTTAATTAAAGAAATTAATATTCTTAATAGCAAAAATACTGAAGAGCACTTAAAAGAAAATATTCTAAATAAATTATTTGGTGTCAGTTTATTAAATTTAAAAAAAAATGAAATATCTGCAATTTTTGAAAATAGCAAATGGGTCAAGAGTTTTAAATTTAAAAAAATATACCCCAGCAAACTCGATATTTTAATTGAAGAATATAACCCGATCGCATTATTTAAAAAGAATAATAGTTTTTATTTTATTAATGAGAATTTTGAGACGGTACCAAAAAAAATAAATATAACAAACAATGAATTTGTTATTTTTAGTGGAAAATTTTCAAAAAAAAGAGTTAAAATTTTATTTAATCATATCCAAGGCAATACTATTTTCGATAAAGTATATAAAGTTGAATTAAGACCAATTGGTAGAAACAATCTGCTATTAAAAAACGGAACTGTAATCAAATTAGGAGATTATGATATCCCAACACAATTGAAAATAATCAATAATATTTTAGATCAAAATCAATTCACTAAACTTATTGATTTGAGAGTCAAAGGTAGAGCCGTAATTAAATGAGTGAAAAAAAAATTGGAATTATAGATATTGGTACGTACAAAATTAAACTTTTGATTATTTCATTAGATGAAAAAAATTTCATTAAAATACATTCCAAACAATCTGTTCTCTCTACAGGTTTAAAAAGGGGAAATGTTATTGATATTAATAAGTTGTCATATTCAATTAGACAATGTTTGGCATCCGCAGAAAGAGAAGTCGATATAAATCTAAAAGATATATTTGTTGGTTTGAGTTCCATAAATTTTGGCTTTCAAACTTTTGGTGTTAGCCGAAATATTGGTTCTTACGAAATAGAAAATAAAAAAGACTTACAAAATCTTGTTAATTTAGGTGCTGGAATTTTTTCACAAAGTTACGATGATCGTGAAGTAATCCATTTTATAAATTCTGGTTTTTATTTAAATAAAAAAGAGATTATTGAAAACCCCGTAGGTTTAAAGTCAAGATCTTTAGAAGCTATTTTTAGTATTATTAATTTAGAAAAAAATGTAATTGAAAATTTTGATAAAGTATTTGAATTAGCTGGACTAAAAGTAAATAATTATTTTTACTCGCCTTACGCATCTAGCATTCTTTCTGCAGACCAACAAGATCTAGAGAATGGTTTTGTAAATATTGATTTTGGATTTGACAAAACTTCCGTGACAATATTTGATAATTCAAAAATTTTATTTTCTAAATTAATTCCAATAGGCTCTAATCATATTAATACTGACCTAATGAAATCTATTGATATTGATTATTTGTTATCTGAGAAAATAAAAACTAACTATGATTTATTTAAAACTAACAATTATAAAAAATTTATTCAAGAGAACTTCAAGAAAAAACAAATTTCGGCGGATATGATTATCAAAATCATAGATGCTAGATTGGATGAAATAATTGAACATATATCTAATTTTGTAATTTTTTGTAAATCTAAAAATCGGGCAGCTAAGAAAATTATTATTTCAGGAGGCGGATCAAATATGAATATTTTGAAAAAAAAATTAGAAAAGGAATTTTTAGGTAAAGTAAATTATGCGTCACAGTCTTTTCCAATTAAAAATACAGAGTTTAATATTTTTTCTGATTATATGGTCTGTCTTGGAGTCGCCAAACTAATATATTTTCCAAATAAAAATGAAATCAAAAGTTATTCTAATGAAAAAAAAGGTTTTTTTGATAAGTTTTATTCTCTTTTTTTAAAATCTTAGTTATGTGAAATATTTATTGAGTGGCAATGATTGTTTTTTTTTGACACTAAGCTTAAGTGTACCAATATCAAAAAACTATTTCTGACGAGCTTTCTTTTGAGGGTATTGGTCTTCATTCAGGTGAACCTGTAAAAATCAACTTAACTCCTTCAGATGTTAACAGTGGTATAAATTTTTTTTATGAAAATAAAAAATTAAAAGCCTCATGGAAAAATGCTTTAGTTAGTCAACTTTGTACTAAAATTGAAAATGATACGTTTTCATTATCTACAATCGAGCATTTAATGTCTGCATTAAGTGGTTTGGGAATTACAAATTTGAAAATTGAAA
>CBFHHD010000026.1:0-3600 GCA_965655605.1 Candidatus Pelagibacteraceae bacterium
TCTTCAATTACTTTCTCCTTATTCAGTCTATAATTTAATAGCTTACTACTTTTCCATCTAATTTTTCTTTTAGGTGGAACTATAATTTTCTCACCTGTCGCAGGATTCCTGCCTTCTCTTTCACCCATATCTTTAATATGAAGCGTTCCCCAAGACCTAATTTCTATAGACCTTCCTTCCGAAACAGCATTGCCTAAGTATTGAAATATTTTATCGACTATTCTTTCAACATCATTGTTTGGAATTGCCTGAAAGTGACCCTGTAGATCTTTAACGATATCTGATTTGACATAAGTTTTTTTAGACATTCCAATAAAGTATTGAAATTATTATAGATTTAGAATGCTTGAAAGAAAAGACTTAATCGGTTTTCTTATCTTTTTTTTCTAATGCTTCACCTAAAATGTTACCTAAAGATGCACCAGACGATGTACTGCCGTATTTTTCAATGGCTTCATTAGCTTGAATTTTTTCTAACTGCTTAACTGATAATTTTACTCTTCTTTTGTCAGCCTCAAGTTCTAAAATAGCTGCATCAATCGAGTCACCTGATGAAAAACGATTTGGTCTTTGATCTGATTTTTCTAAAGCTAACTCAGATTTTCTGATAATTGTTTGAAATCTATCAGGACCTACATCAACTTTTAAGCCATTGTCCTGAACGTCAACTACTCTTGTTGAAATGACATCTCCAATTTTTTTATCATCAAAGAAAGAGAATGGATCTTTTTTAAGAGCTCTAATAGATCCGTTAACTTTGTCATCCTTGATATCAATAATTTTTAATTTAACTTCATCACCTTTATTAAATTCATCAAGCGCTTTAGAGCTTTCAGTGTAGTCTAATTGCTTATAATGAACAAAAATATCTAAATCGTTATCACCGGTGTTACAAAAAATTCCAAAATCTTTTTTTGTTACAACTTTTGTATCAACGATCGTGTTCACTGGGTATTTTGTAATGAACTCATCAACAGGATTTGGTGTGCAGTCTTTGTAGCTTAATACAATTTTTCTTTTCTCAGTATCCACTTCTTTAAGTTTTACTTTTACAAGATCATCTACTTTAAAAACTGATTTAGGATTCACATTTTTTTGCATATGCTTAATTTCACTTGAATGAATTAATCCAACTATTCCTTCTTCCATTTCAGCAAAAGCACCAAACTCAGTTAGTTTAACTATTTTTACTTCATACTCATTACCAATTGCAAACTTCTCTTTAATTTTTTCAAAAGGATCTGGTAACATAGCTTTGACCGACAAGCTCATTCTCATATTCTCTTTGTCAATTTCTAAAATTTTAACTTTAATTGTTTCACCAACCGTAAACATGTCATTAAGATTATTAATTTTTAAATGAGAAATTTCTGATGAGTGCAGTAAGCAATCCAAGCTTTCAATACTTACAAAACAACCATAGCTTTGAACAGCTTTGATTTTTCCCTCAACGACTTCGCCAACGCTGTAATTTTTAATTACTTTTTCTTTGTTTTTATTTTTTTCTTGTTCTATGACTTGTCTTCTACTTGCAATTACATTCATTCTCACATTATCAATTTTAATAATTTGAAACTCCAATGGCTTATTCATGAATTCATTCATGTTTTTAATTGGCTTATCTGCGACTTGTGAGTTTGGACAAAATGCAAAAACCCCAAAGATTTCTACTACCACACCACCTTTGACGGTATTTTTAATTATTCCACTAACTTTTTCTTGTTTTTCAAATGCTTCTTCAATTTTTTTCCATGATTTGGCTCTTCTAGCTTTCTCTATACTTAAAACTATATTTCCATTTCTGTCTTCTGTTCTTTCAAGAAAAACTTCGATCTCTTTTCCTTCATCTAAGTTATCCAACTCAGCGTGGGGAATTTCGTTTCTATCAACAATACCGCTAGATTTTGCACCTTTTATAAAAACGTGTACGTATTTATCGTCAATCTTCTCTACAGTACCTGTAACAATTGAATTATCTTTAAGGGTGATATTTTCTAAATTATCTGAAAGTAATTTTGCAAATTCTGAATCTGTGTCTTCGTTATAAACTTTTAATCCGTCTGTTCTCACTAATGTTTTTTATTCTCTCTTTCCAAAAGATTAATAATCTTTTTAACGGGGTGGGAGATATCATTACTATTATTAGTAATCAACAAAGAATCCTTAGTTTTTTTAAGAGGGCTAGTCGATCGCGTCTTATCTATCAAATCTCTCATTTTCAAATCTCTTAAAACATCATTAAAATCAATGCTTTTTTCACTTTTATCATTAATTAGCTGCAAATATCTCCTTTTTGCTCTTAACTTTACATTAGCGTCAATAAAGATTTTTATGTCACTAAAGTTGCCTGGAAGTATTTTTGCACAGATATCTCTTCCACCTACCAAAACATATTTTTGTGGAGAGTTAAAAACCAAATTTCTTTGGATGGGTAAAAGAGCCGTCCTTATTTTTGGAATTTTTGCTATCTCAGACACTTTGTTCGAAACTTCATTAGAATGCAGTTTAGAACTTTGAAGCATTTTAAAGTTAATTTTTTTTATTTTATTTATAAGGTAGTCGGCATCAATTTTTTTTCTTCCTGATTTTAAATGTATCAAAGTAAGAAGCCTATACAACGTGCCAGAGTCAATAAAGATAGCATTTGATTTATATTTTTTTTCAATCCTTTTTAAGATGCTTGTTTTACCACAGGCAACCCCGCCATCACATGCCAAGATAATTTTCTTTTCTTTTCTTTGTTTAAGATTATCAATTGTTTTTAAAAAATTTGGAAAAGAAACATTTGTGCATTCAAAATCATTAATTTGTATTTTTTTTCTTGAAACAGCCGAGAGTACAAAAAATGACATTGCTATTCTATGGTCTTTTTTATAATTTTTAATCACTGGTATTGTATTTGAATAAAATTTTTCAGAAACCCCATCTATAATTAAAGTATCCTTTTTCCTTTCTATATTTACTCCGCAAAGTTTTAAGTTTTCATAAATAACTTTTAGTCTATCTGACTCTTTAAATTTTAGTTCTGTAAGATTGTTAAAAATACTTTTTGAAGAACAAAATGTTGCCACAACCGCAAGAACTGGAATCTCATCTATGCAGCCAGCTACTTCATTAGGCTTAATTGTAATGCCTTTAAGATTTGAGTATGATGCAACAACATCTCCTACTGGCTCTCCAAAGTAACTTCTTTTATTTGTAAATTTTATCTTGGCACCCATTCTTTTGAGAATCTTTATAAAGCCAATACGATGTTCATTTAAACATACATTTTTTATTTTTATATCACTGCCTTTGGTTAAGATTGCTATGCAAATCAAAAAGGCAGAAGAACTAGGGTCAGATGGAATAATATAATTGTTTAATGGTTTTAAAAACTTCCTGCCGGAAACAATAATTTTTTGTTTGTTTTTTTGAACTTTGCATTGAATTGGATATTTTAAAAACTTTAATAATCTTGTTGTATGGTCTCTGACATTGTTTGGAGCAATAACTGAAGTTTTTCCGTATGACATAATACCTGCAAGTGTTGCTGCTGATACCATTTGCGCAGACTCTTTTTCTATTTCAATATCAGCTTGAATTGTATTTGCATTTCCT
>CBFHHD010000026.1:3699-15584 GCA_965655605.1 Candidatus Pelagibacteraceae bacterium
AATCTTGTTGTGGTACCAGAATTTCTACAATCTATAATGATTTCCTTGTTTGTTTCTGGATAACCAATTCCTTGACCAAAAATAGTATAGGAGTTGTCTTTTTTTATAACTTTAATTCCAAGCTTTTGAATTGCTTGTAACGATGTATTTGCATCCTCACCTGGATTTTTGATTTTTAAATTTGATATTCCATAAGCGATACTTGCAAACAAAACAGCTCTGATTGATAGACTTTTGTCTGAACTGAGCTCTATGTTACCTTTAAGTGAAATGTTATTTTCGGGTATAAATTTTGATGATTTTTTAATTGCCATTGGTTTACATGGAACATATATACGCTCATAAATAATTTTAAAAAAGATATTTAAATGGCTGACGTTAAATTTGGTACTAAAAGAATTTGCCCTCATTGTGAGAAGAAATTTTATGATTTGAATAAACAATCTCCTTTCACGTGTCCATGCGGGGATAAAGAAATCGTAATAGAAGAAGAGCTCAGCTTTAGCCCAACTCCAGCGCCCGCTAAACCTAAAAAAGAACCTAAAGATGAATTCGCAGGTATTGAAAATACAGATAATACTGACAATGAAGATGAAGGTGAGGACGGGATTATATCTTTAGATGAAGCTGCTGTTGAAGAAGAGCAAGACAGTAAAAATTAAATTTTAAATCCAGATCCCAAATAATATTTAATAGCTTTCTCATCTTTCATAATCACTTTAGGCAAACCTTCTATCATGACATGACCATCACGAATAATTAGACAATTGTCTAGAATATCGTGAATAGCAAAAAAATTATGGTCCGTTATTATTACACTTAAGCCCATATCTCTTAGCTCTAATATAAATTTTTTGATAGAGGATATACTAAGAGGGTCTAATGCTGCCATAGGTTCATCAAGAAGAAGAACTTTAATGTCTTTATTACAAACTCTTTGTAAGGTGCTTATTTTTTTATATTCACCACCTGACATATTATTTGCCTTAACATCAGCTAGATATTGTAAACCAAAATAAGATAATAACTTAAATATTTTTGTATCAATTTGATTTTTATTTTCATTGTATAATTCTAAAATTGCGTAGAGATTTTCATAAGCAGTCATATTTCCAAATAAACCTTTGTGCTGCTCTAAAAGACTAATACCTTTCATGGCTCTTTTATGAATTGGCAAATCATTAATGATTTCATTTTGAAGTTTAATCTCACCTAGATCAGGAAATATTTTTCCAACTATTAAATTAAACAATGTTGATTTTCCTGCACCGTTTGGACCCAGCAGCCCCAATATTTGTCCTTGTTTTAAAGAAAAGGAAATATTTTTTAATATTGGTTTTCCCCCCAGTGATTTTGAAATACGTGATGCTGTCAAAATATCTTTAGGTGAGTCTTTAACCTGTTCAGAAAATTTTATAATGTTTGATGATGCTATTTTTATTTTAGGTTTCTTTGGAGACGGTTTTTCAATAAATTCTTTTTCAAGAATTAGTGTATCTTCATTTTTTTGAATTATAAATTCTTTAGATAAAATTAATTTTTTATCTAATTGAGTTGATGCCTTTACTTTAATTTTTTGCTTTTTATTTTTTTGAGTCTTGTCTTTTTCCATAAACCTTATCTTTTTTTTTTTTCATTAAGATTTCTAAATTGTTTGTTGTGGTATCTAATAATGCGATATCTCCTTTAATAGTATTTTGAGGGTCCCTCATTACCACATTATTTTCAAGTTTTATCAAATTTTTATTTGATATAAAATTTGCGATATCTGAGGTAATTTTCTTATTTAAATTTGTTATTACAACGTTTCCAAAATATGTAATATTTTTTGTACTTTTGTAATAATTGGCTTTTTCAGACTTTATATTTAAAATTGAGCCATCTTTTAAACTTGTAAAGCTATGCACAATTTTTAATTTAATCAAATTCGGTTTATCTTTTGAAAATGATGCCTCCTTACCTTTTGTGATGAAATCGCGATTTTTTACATCTGTTGTTTTGTATTCAACATTCTTAAATTTTGTAACACCTTTTTGCATTTCTTCTGTAGCTGAAAAGCTAACTTGATCACTTTCACTTACGGCAATTGAACCTTTATTTTTATTAAAAAAATAATAATAAAACCCAACTATTGAAGCGATTAAAAGAAAAATAAATATATTAGATTTTATCCCTTTTTTTTTCATTTATTTAGATATTCAATGATGGAATGAAGGCTAACAAGTCCTTTAAATTTACTTTTAGACTTTACTAGCAAAACATTAATTCTTTTTTTGTTCATAATTTTAAGGGCATCAGGCACTAAAGTGTTCTCATCAACTAAAGTTGGGTTTTTAGTCATGATGTTAAATGCCTTAAGATTATCTAAACTTTTAAATTTATTAGCTGCTCTTGCAGTATCACCATCAGTTATTATAGAAATTTTATTTTTATCTTTTACAAGTACACAGCCAAATCTTTTTGACGAAATAGAAGATAAGATTTTTGAAAATTTTGCTTCTTTATTTATATATGGAACTTTTTTTTGCGAAATGGTCAAATCCTTTATAGTTGTTAATGCCTTACCAATACTTCCATGGGGGTGATGTTCTCCAAATTTAGAAATTTTAAAATTCCTTTTCTTTCCTATGGTTAACGCAAGTGCATCACCAAAACACGTTAAAATAGATGTTGAGCTTGTAGGAACTAAAGAGAAGTTTTTATCACCAGCTTCTTTTACTTTTGGATAAATAATTTTTATCTCAGAACTATTTGCCAGTTGTGATTTTGCACCAGAAGTGATTCCAATAATTTTTATTTTATATTTTTTTGCATATTTAATTATTGATACAAGTTCATTGGTATTGCCGCTATTTGAAGCAATAATTAAAGTGTCATTTTTTTGAAGATTGCCAAGACTGCCATGGCTAGCTTGGTTGGCATCCAGAACATAATTAGATATTCCTAAAGATGAAAATGTTCCACTGGTTTTTTCAAGAATTAGCTTAGATTTCCCTACACCACAAAAAACAATATTGCCTTTTGTGTTGTTTATAGCATTAATTGCCTTTGCAAAATTGATATTTATTGACCTTTGTACTTTTTGTAAGGCAGTAATCTCTTCTGTGAAAATTTTTTTCCCAAAAGATATTATTTGTTTGTCTGTTTTCATTTCTTAGTGCTCAAATATATCACCAAGACCACTTAGGTCTAAGTTAGTTCTTGTTTCTAAAAATGAAAAACAATCATTGGCTAATTCAAGTTTATTTTCTCTTATTAAAATTTTTTCAAGCTCATTCATTAGCTTATGTAAATGCAGCACATCGTTTGCAGCATATTTAATTTGGTCATCTGTATACGTTTCTTTACCCCAATCAGATGTTTGCATTTCTTTATCGATTTTCACATTAATCAAATCTTTACACAGATCTTTTAAACCGTGATTACTTGTAAATTTTCTTGAAATCTTTGAGGCTATTTTTGTATCAAATATATTTTGTACATTGATGTTTAAATGTTTTTTTAAAAAACCTAAATCTGCCCTGCCAAAATGAAATATCTTTTTTATTTTAGAATTTTCTAATAGAGCCTTAAGTATTGGCGCACTATATTCGTTGTTAAATTTCACAAGGTGCACAAGGTCAGATCCATCACATAGCTGAATAAGGTGTAATTTGTCTGTTAATGGGTTCAGTCCAGAAAATTCACCATCTACTGCGATGATTGACGCATTTTTTAAACTTGTGTCATTAGGAAGATCGTTTAAATGTAATTTATAATTTAAATTCATATTTCAATTGCTGATTGTATAACATGTCCTATCCTTATGTAAAAAAAATCTGTCTTTTTGGCGGCACTGGTTTTGTCGGCACATGTATTACGAGACTTTTAGCCAAAAATGGTCATCAAATTAAAATAGCAACTAGAAGTCCTTTTGACGAGGATGCCATAGAGCTAAAATCTACAGTTAGTGATCCAGGGCAAATAAAGCTGCAGAAAATAAACATAAATTCAAACGTAGAAATAGAAAATTTTATAAAGGGTGCAGATGTTTGTATTAACCTTGTAGGAATCTTATATGAAAAAGGTCAGAGTACATTCTCAAAAGTTCACACCAATTTTGTTGAACGATTAACCAACCTAATTGTTAAAGAAAAAAATATTGAACATTTTATTCATTTCTCAAGTCTGGGTGTCAAAGGTGGAACTGAATCTAAATATTTGGAAAGCAAGTTTAAAGCTGAGGAAATTATAAAAAATAATTTGAATAATTTTACTATCATTAAACCCTCTGTAGTCTTTGGCGGAGGTAAAAATGATTTTACAAATATGTTCGCAAAGTTAGCGAGTCTATTTCCAATTATCCCATTGGCAGGTGCCAAAGTTAAATTTGCTCCAGTTTATGTAGGAGATGTGGCAAAAGGAGTTGTAAAAATTTTAAATGATGAATTAAAAAATGAAACCTTTGAGTTTGTTGGAAATGAGATTTTTACTTTAGAAGAATTAGTAAAGGTAATCTCTAATGAAATCAGAGTAAAAAATTTAATCGTACCAGTCCCATCTTGGGTCGGGAGAATACAGGGAAGATTTTTGGGATTGGCACCTAAACCTATGTTAACATTGGACCAAGTCAAAACTCTTGAGTCTGGTGACAATATTTCAACGGGAAAAAATAAAACACTTAAAGATTTGGATATACAGTTAGAAAGTTTAAGAAAAATTATACCAAATTATTTATGGAGATTTCGCCGCGAAGGTCAGTTTGCCAAATAAACCAATAAGCAAAATCCTAAAACAATCCTTATTATAACAAAGATAGTTAAACTGTTATTTTCAACAAATTTTAAGAATAATTTTATACAACTAATCGAGGCGATAAAAGAGAATACGAGACCAATTACTAAAATTAGTATTACGTCATTATCAAAATTAAATGCAGCGTCGCTTACTCCTAAAACAGTTGCAGCCAATAAAGTGGGTATTGATATTAAGAAACTAAATTTTGCAGAATCTAATCTTGAAAAACCCAAATATCTTGCTGCTGTAATTGTAATACCTGATCTACTAGTTCCTGGTATAATGGCAATTGCTTGGCACAATCCAATAATAAAAGAATTTTTATTTGAAATTGAATTCTCAAACTTTCGAGAAACTTTTGTCTTGTCTGCAAGATAAAGTAAAATTGAAAATGCAATGGTAGAGATACCAACAATCTTTGCATCTTGTAAAAAAATATTAAAGTTAAATATTTTTACGATAAAACCTAATATTACAACGGGAATAGTCGCAATGAAAATATTTTGTAACAATTTATTATTACCGATTAAGTTGAAAATTTCTTTTTTAAAATAAATTATAACCGCCAGTAAAGATCCTGTATGGACAGATATATTAAATAGTAAGTTTAAATTTTTGTTCTTTAGATTTATTAAATCTTCTAAGACAACAAGAATTCCACTCGATGAAATGGGAAGCCACTCTGTAAAGCCCTGAATAACAGCAAGTAGTAAGAAACTTATATAGGTTCCAAATGACATTAGTAATGCCATATAGATATTTAATTTCTTAGGCTAGCAGTTGTTTTTCGTAAAAAAAATTACATTTTCAATAGATGATAATTATTTTTATAAAAATCCTCAATTTTATTGGTTAATTTAATTTTTTGTTGATAATGCTTACTATAATAGTACAAAATTATTTACCATAATGAAGTGACAATCAATTTTATTTTGATATTAAAGTTCTCCCATGACTAAAATGTTAAATTTTGTAGATGTTAATAAAGAAACGCCAGAAAAGCTGAGCTCTGATAATAGAAAAGAAAATTTTTTAGAAATATATAAGGAATTTATAGATACAAAAGCTAAAGAACAAGCTAGCAGATGCTCGCAATGTGGAACCCCTTTTTGCCAAGTCCATTGTCCTTTAAATAATAACATTCCTGATTGGTTAAAACTTACAGCCGAGGGTAGGTTAAAAGACGCTTTTGAAGTTGCCTCAGCCACAAACTCTTTACCAGAGGTTTGCGGCAGTATTTGTCCGCAAGATAGATTATGTGAAGGAAATTGCGTTATCGAACAGTCTGGACATGGAACCGTAACAATTGGAGCGGTAGAAAAATTTATTACAAACAATGCCTGGGAACAGGGTTGGATTGAACCTATAAAACCTAAATCAGAACTAAAACAATCAGTAGGTATTATAGGAGCAGGCCCAGCAGGAATTGCTGCTGCAATGGAATTGAGAAAGGAAGGATTTCAAGTAACTATCTATGATAGGTACGACAGGGCAGGAGGGCTTTTGATTTATGGAATTCCGAATTTTAAGTTAGATAAATCAATTGTTTTAAGAAGAATAAAGCATTTAGAAGATAGTAAAATTATAATTAAAAATAATTTTGAAGTTGGAAAAGATGCAACATTAGAAGATTTAAAGAAAAAGCATGAAGCAATTTTAATTGCGACTGGAGTTTATAAAGCAAGAGAAGTCGAGACGACCGGTTCACATTTGGGAAACATTTTTCCAGCAATGAAATTCTTAACAGCATCAAATAAGAAAGGCCTTGGAGATAAAGAAGAAGATTTTGACAATGGTACACTTGATGCAAAAGGTAAAGATATTGTAGTTGTTGGTGGGGGAGATACAGCAATGGATTGTGTGAGAACAGCAATTAGACAAAAAGCAAACTCAGTCTCATGTTTATATAGAAGAGATAAAGCAAATATGCCTGGATCAGCCAGAGAAGTTTTGAATGCTGAGGAGGAAGGTGTGAATTTTATTTGGTTATCCAGTCCAAAAAGTTTTAATGGTAAAGATAAAGTTGAAACAGTAACAGTAAATAAAATGAGATTAGGTGAACCAGATTCATCCGGAAGACAAACACCAAAAGTTATTGAAGGAGAAGAAGAAAATCTTAAAGCTGATATGGTTATTCAAGCATTAGGATTTGAACCAGAAAATATTCCTAAGTTATTTGGCGCGCCAGAGCTCGAAGTTAATAAATGGGGAACGATAAAAACAGATTTAAAAACTTTAAAAACAAATATTAAAGGTGTTTTTGCAGCAGGTGATATTGTGCGAGGAGCTTCACTTGTAGTTTGGGCTATACGTGATGGCCGAGATGCAGCAAGAGGCATAAGCGAATATATAAAACAATCTTTAATTAAAAAAAACAAAGCAGCATAATGTCTACAAAAGATTATTTAAAAAATAAAAAAATTTTAGAAAGTTCTAATGTAAAAATTATTGATCATGATGCTTGTGGCGTTGGTTTTGTTGCATCCATGACAGGAAAACAGAAAAGAGAAGTTGTAGAAAATGGAATTGAAGCTTTAAAAGCTGTATGGCACAGAGGCGCTGTCGATGCTGACGGCAAAACTGGAGATGGGGCTGGTATTCACATTGAATTTAGTAGAGATTTTTTTGAAGAACAAATTGCAGTTACTGGACATAAAGTTCAAGACAATCAAGAAATTTGTTTAGGAATGGTTTTTTTACCAAGAACAAATTACCCTGCCCAAGAAAGATGCAGGACAATTATAGAACAGGAGCTTTTAAATAGCGGATTTTATATATTTGGTTGGAGACAAGTTCCTGTTAATCCAAAAGTATTAGGTCAAAAAGCAAATGACACCAGACCTGAAATTGAACAAATTATTTTTGCGTGTGAAAAAAAATATGACTTCCAAGAACTTGAAAGAAAACTTTTTGTAGTAAGAAAAAAAATTGAAAAAACATCAGCTAAAGAGCAGCTAAATGATTTTTATATATCATCACTGAGTTCTAAATCAGTCATTTATAAGGGTATGTTTTTGGCGGAAAATATTGCGGATTTTTACCCAGATCTTTTAGACCCACGTTTTAAATCTAGATTTGCACTTTTTCACCAAAGGTTTTCAACAAACACTTTCCCATCATGGGAACTTGCTCAACCTTTTAGAGTGATAGCACATAACGGTGAGATCAATACAATTAAAGGTAATACAAATTGGATGAGAACGCATGAGGCTGGTTTTGAGAGTGAGCTGTTTGATAATATTGATGATATCAAACCAATTATTAAAGCAAATAATTCCGATACAGCTTCTCTAGATGCAGCTTTTGAACTTCTTGTAAGAGGTGGTAGACAGCTGCCAATTGCAAAGATGATGCTTATACCCGAAGCTTGGTCTAAAAAAAGCAAAATTATTTCTAAGCCACATAGAGATATGTACAATTATCTTAACTCAGTGATTGAGCCATGGGATGGGCCAGCTGCTGTGACTGCATTTGATGGCAGATGGATTGTTGCAGCTTCTGACAGAAATGGATTAAGACCTTTAAGGTACACAATCACAAAAGACAAAATGTTGTTTGCAGGGTCAGAGACTGGAATGGTGCATGTGGACGAAGATAATATCCAATTTAGAGGTAGAGTTGGGCCGGGTCAGATGATTTCATTGGATCTTGATAAAGGAAAATATTTTAACGACAAAAAAACTAAAGACCATTTAGCATCAAACCCAATCTATAAAGAGTTTGCTTCTAATCATATAGAGTTATCAAAGGGCTTTAAAAATTTAAAAGAAAAAAATAATTTTGAAGGACAAGAATTAAGACAAAGACAATTTCTTGCAGGGTTAAGTATTGAGGATCTTGAAATGATACTTCATCCAATGATAGAAGATTCTAAAGAAGCCGTAGGGTCAATGGGTGATGACACTCCGATTGCGGTTTTATCAAGTAAATATAGACCTCTGTCTCATTTTTTTAGGCAAAATTTTAGCCAGGTAACCAATCCGCCAATTGACTCTTTAAGAGAAAACAGAGTGATGTCACTAAATACAAGACTGGGCAATCTTGAAAATATTTTAAGTGACAATCTTACAAAACAAAAAAGCTATTTGCTTGAAAGTCCTGTTTTGACAAATTCACAATTTAAGAAAATTAAAGATATTTTTGCAGATGAAATTAAGACAATTGATTTATCCTATGAATTGAAAGAAAAAAATAATCTTAAAAATCAACTTGATAGAATTAGATTTGAAGCTGAAGAGTATGTAAGAGGTGGTGCGAAACACATTGTAATTACTGATGAAAATGTTTCTGATAAAAGAATTTCAATACCTGTAATTTTAGCCCAAGGTGCTGTTCAATCTCATTTAACTAATTTGGGTATACGAAAATTTGCTTCAATCCACGTTAGAAGTTCTGAATGTTTAGATACACATTACTTTGCAGTTCTAATAGGTGCAGGTGCAACCACTGTAAATCCATATTTAACTATAGATTCTATTCATCAAAGATTTGAAAAAGGTTTGTTTGGCAAGTTTACATTTGATGAATGCGTTCTCAGATACGTAAAAGCAATAAATGATGGTCTATTAAAAATAATGTCCAAAATGGGTATATCTGTCATTAGTTCTTATAGAGGTGGTTTAAACTTTCAATCTTTGGGATTAAGTAGATCTTTAGTATCAGAATACTTTACAGGTTTAGAGTCTAGAATTTCAGGTATTGGTATTTTAGGTATAGAGAAAATGATATTAAAGCATCATTCAGACTCTTTTAGAGAAAACGTCATATCACTACCTATCGGTGGCATTTATAAATATCGTCATGATGGTGAGACTCATGGTTACCAAGCAAAGACAATGCATTTATTACAAAGTGCAGTAACTAATGACTCTTTTGATGCATATAAAAAATATTCAAAATTAATTCAACAAATTCCTCCCATTCACCTTAGAGACCTTTTGGATTTTAAATCTAAGCGTAAATCAATTCCTTTGGATGAGGTGGAGTCTATTACAGAAATTAGAAAAAGGTTTGGAACTGGAAGTATGTCAATGGGAGCTTTGTCAAAAGAAGCCCATGAAACTTTAGCAATTGCAATGAATAGAATTGGAGGCGCCTCGTGTAGTGGAGAAGGGGGTGAAGACGAAGCAAGATTTAAACCAAGAGAAAATGGGGACAATGCAAATTCGCGAGTTAAGCAAGTTGCTTCAGGAAGATTTGGAGTAACTGCAAAATATTTAAACAATTGTAATGAAATAGAAATTAAAATGGCACAGGGAGCTAAACCTGGTGAAGGTGGGCAACTTCCTGGTTTTAAAGTTTCAAAATACATTTCAAAATTAAGACACTCAACACCTGGCGTAACTTTAGTCTCACCACCACCCCACCATGATATTTATTCAATTGAAGACTTGGCCCAACTTATTTATGATTTGAAACAGATTAATCCAAAAGCTAGAGTTGGTGTAAAGTTAGTTGCATCCACTGGAGTTGGTACGGTTGCAGCTGGGGTTGCAAAAGCTAAAGCTGATATCATTTTAATTAGTGGACACAATGGTGGATCTGGGGCCACACCACAAACAAGTGTGAAGTATGTTGGACTGCCTTGGGAAATGGGTTTGACAGAGACTAACCAAATTTTAACAATGAATAATTTAAGACATAAAGTTGTTCTAAGAGCTGATGGAAGTATCAAAACTGGTCGAGATGTTGTGATGGCTGCAATGATGGGTGCTGATGAATTTGGTATTGCAACAACCAGTCTAATTGCCATGGGATGCATTATGGTAAGACAATGTCACTCCGATACCTGCCCAGTTGGAATTTGTACTCAAAGAGATGATCTTAGAGCAAAGTTTACAGGAACAGCTGACAAGGTAGTTAATCTCTTTACCTTCGTTGCTGAAGAGGTGAGAGAGATATTGGCTGAGCTTGGTTTTAAATCTCTTAACGAAGTAATCGGTAGAACAGATTTGCTTACTCAAGTTTCTAAAGGATCTTCTAATCTTGATGATCTAGATTTTAACCCTTTATTGGTTCAAGCTGACCCAGGTGATAACCCAAGGTATTGCAAAGAAAAAATAAGAAATGAAGTGCCAGACACTTTAGATGAAAAAATTATTAAAGAAGCATTACCTTTGATTAGAGACGGTCAAAATGTTGAATTAAGCTATAATATTAAAAATACTGACCGGACAGTTGGCGCAAGACTTTCTTCTAATTTAGTAACAGAGTTTAAAGATAAGAAGTTTAATGAAAATCAAATAAATATAAAATTAAGAGGATCTGCAGGTCAGTCACTTGGGGCTTTTGCTGTGAAAGGTATGAAGTTAGAAGTTGTTGGTGATTGTAATGATTATGTTGGAAAAGGATTATCCGGTGGGACAATCATTGTAAGACCAGCAAGATCTTCAGAAATTGAAACAGAGAAAAATACTATTATAGGTAATACAGTTTTATATGGAGCTACAAGCGGCAAGTTATTTGCATCAGGTCAAGCAGGTGAAAGATTTGCAGTTAGAAATTCAGGAGCCACTGCTGTTGTTGAGGGTTGTGGTACAAATGGATGTGAATATATGACTGGAGGTGCTGCAGTATTTTTAGGTGATGTGGGAGATAATTTTGCAGCTGGAATGACTGGTGGAATGGCCTTTGTATACGACCCAGATGCAAAGTTAGCTGATCTTATTAACCCCGGAAGTGTGACTTATAATAAAATCGAAACGGATTATTGGAAAGATTATTTAAAAAATTTAATAGAAGAACATGCAAAACTTACAAAATCAAAATACTCACAAAAAATTTTGTTTGAATGGAGTGTTAATATTGATCATTTTGTTCAAGTTTGCCCTCTAGAAATGTTAGATAAGCTTGAAAATCCAATTTCAAATAAGTCATTTCAGCAAAAAGCTAGTTAACTTTTTGATTTGAGCATTAAAGTTAATTCCTTACCAATTCTTTTTAAACCATCTCTATCTGATAAACTGTGGTCACCATCAGCTTGAAGCATAATCATAGAGTCGCTTGAAATTAAAGTTTTTGAAAGTTTGTATGAATACTCAACGGGTACCACTTCATCATTGAGGCCATGGAAAAGTCGTATTGGAAAATCACATTTTCTTGATTTGTTT
>CBFHHD010000027.1:0-15366 GCA_965655605.1 Candidatus Pelagibacteraceae bacterium
AATAGATGTATCGGTTGTAATTACTAGGTCTAAATATTTTATTATCGCTGTGGTATCTACAAATCTTTGAGAACCACTATCCATTAACATGTCATAATCAACAATATGATCCGACAAGTTGTTTTGTGCAATTTGATGGTGACCATGACCCTTTTGCAACGAGATAAAAGAAGTGTTTTCTATTTTTAAAATATCCTTAAACATTGATAAGTTAATAGAGTTTAGATGATCTCTCGCATTTTTATGGTTTCCTTGCCAACAAACTCCAACCTTAATTTTATTATCAATGCCCAATAAAGTTTCCCACTCAATTAATTTGTTATCATTTACATTGAGGATAACAGGCATTGGACAGCTTTCTGATGGGTCAGGAGTTAATAATGGTATTAAACTTTGTAAAGGTATCCAATATTCGTAATCATTAAACTCTTCGTTATTAGATATAATTTGATCAACATAATCTTGCCCAACAAACAAATGTTGCAGATCGCTTGGACAAGAAAAAACAATATTACACTCAAACTGTTTTAAAATTGGTAGATACCTTGAAAATTGAATAATGTTTCCATAACCATTTTCCGCACAAACTAAAATTGTCTTTCCTTTTAAATCTTCACCCTTCCATATTTTCTTATTTTTTTTTGTATCGATGTTTAAAAGTTCATCAAAATAAATTCTCCAAGAATATTCTTTAAACCCATTTTCAAAATCTTTTTTTGAAAGTAAATTAGAACCAAGATTCACATGAGCTCTCGCAAAGTTTGGGTCTACTTCAATTGCTTTTTTATAAATTTTATTTGATTCATCATATTTTCCAGCATGCAATAGTGTGTTTGCATAGTTGTAATATAGAATAGGGGAATCTGGTTTTGATTTGATTGCCCTCTGATGACACAAGAACGCATCTTCAAATTTATTTTGCAAATAAAACAAATTACCCAAATTACTTAATATAAAGTGATTACCAGGATTATGCACTATAGCTTGTTGATATACTTTAATTGCTTCTTCGAATTGTTTATTTTTTTTATGAAGCAATCCTAGGTTTAGATAAGCTAATACCTCATTAGGATTTATATTTATCGCATCTTCATACGCAGCAACTGCGTCAGCATCATTCCTTAACTCTTGGTGATTTAAGCCTGATATTACATACGCGTATGCATAATCCGGTTTCATTTCAAAAACTTTATTAATAATCAAGATTGATTTCTCAAAGCTATTTAAAAAGAAAAGATTTTCAGCAAGTTTAGTTAGCAGCTCATAATTCTGATCGTTTTTTTCAGCTGCGCTTAGATAGTACCAAACAGATTTTTTGTACTTTCTCTGCTTGAAATAAAGATCACCCATAGCTTCAAATATTTTTGAATTAGAAGGATCGTGCTTAATTAAGATTTGTGCTTTTTTTTCAGCTTCAGTAAAATTTTTATTAGATATAAATTGTTGCATATTTTGCAACTCATCATTAATGATCTTTTGTGCTTTTATAGCCATTTGATTCTAATGTATTATAGCACATTAAAGAAAAGAATTGTAAAACCACTCACCAAAAAATACGTATGAAAAAGTTGCAACCACAATAAAGCAACCGTACGGAATGTGAGAAAAACGATCATTTTTTTTTAACAAAATCATTGCTCCACCAAATACTGATCCTGCCAATGAGGAAAACAGTAAAATAAATAATAAAGATTCTACACCTAGCCACGATCCTATCATTAAAAATAATTTTGCATCACCAAGCCCCATTCCTTCAACATTTCTTAATTTAAGGTATGCCCATCTAATAAAAAAAATAATAGCATATCCAGTTAGGCCACCAATAATTGCGCCTATACCATTGGTTTGAAATGGATTAATGAGAAAAAGGGAAAATAAAATTCCAAGCCCTGCAATTGGCAGTGTTACAACATCAAATATAAGAAAATTTTTTAAGTCAGTGAAAAAAATTAATATTAATGAAGATAAAAATATTGATGCAATTATAAATTGTAAGTTTACACCATAAGCATTAACACTAAATAAAAATACAAGCCCAATTAAAATTTCTACAACAGGATAGTGCCAGTTAATTTTAAAATTACAGTTTATGCACTTACCCTTTTGGATTAAGAATGAAAAAATTGGAATATTAGATTTCCATTCAATTTTCTGTTTACAACTTGGGCATTTTGAAGGCTCTAGTACAATATCCTGCTCTAAAGGCAGTCTATAAATACATACATTAAGAAAACTACCTATTATCGAACCGATTACAAAAAAGAAAAAACTGATCACTCAGAATTTTGATCTACATCAATATTTTCAGATGTTGATCCGGCAGACGTATCTTCTGTTGAGCCTTGCATTTCAGCTCCTGAAGCATCGGCTCCAGATTTGCTTTTAATATTCAAAATCTTGTCTAGGTGAGCCAAAGTAATTACCTTCATCACTTGATTGCTCACATTTATCAAGCCAAATTCTTTATTAAATTTTTTTCCAAGCTGCATTCCTTCAACTAAGGCCGCTATTCCAGAGGAGTCTATGTAGCTTACATCTTTAAGATCCACTTCAACAGATTTTGATGAATCAAAGCTTTCTTTGACTGCATCTCTCACCATAGGAGAGCTATCTAGATCAATTTCTTGAGCTAAAACAACAATTCCTTTATCCCCAGATTGTTTTTGTTCAATAGACATATTTCAACTATTATAATATTAACCTTAAAATACAAGTCTTTATGATTATAGATTGCATTTGCGGATTAAAAAAATTTAAAGTTGATGACAACGAAATGCCTGCTGAGGGCAGGAAAGTAAAGTGCGGTGCATGTAACCAGATCTGGTTTTATGATCCGGCAAACCCTGGAGCGTCTCAACCAATTAATGAAGAACAAGTAACTCAAGAAAACGTTGAACAAGTAGTACCAAATGTTCAGGATGAACCAATACCTCAAGGCACAGAGCAAACAATTGCACAGGCTGAAAGTGACCCGCCGTTTGTAGAAGAAAGTGACGAAGATACAGACTTAGGTAACGTGCCTACCCAACCAAAATCTGGTATGAAAATATTTGCAGATGAAGATGGTGATCTTCCATCTAAAGCTCAGATGGATACAGCTCTGGAGGATTTTAAATCATCAAGAAAGAAAAAAGGATTTTTTGCCTCATTATTTGGAAAAAAAGATGTTCTTTCGCAGGCAAAAGTATCAGAACAAAAAAATCAAAAACAAGTTAAAAAAAATAAAAAAAGCAAAGATCAGGGAACATCAACGAGACTTCTTATTTATCTATTAATTATTTTGTTATTTGTTTTATCTGTCTTCATGGTCCCTTATAAAAACAAAATTTTAATGGCGTTTCCTCAATTAGATTGGTACTTTAATGCTCTTACACCTTATTACAACACCATTAAAGACATGTTGTTTTAAAAATTTATAATTACTTATTAGGCTTATCTTTTGATGGCTTATCACCATCCTTATTCTCTTTAGCCTTTAATTTTTCTTTTTTTTTATTTTCTTTATCTACAACTTTTTGATGTTTTTCAATTGAGGGCTTTAATTTTAAAAGAGTTTTGTCTTTTTTATCAGCAACATATGCATACACCGTTCCCTTTGCTACAATAATATTATTTGTAGCTCTCTCTCTTTGTATAATTTCGTTTTCAAAATTTATTTTAAAAGGAGATTTTGACAATTCTTTTCTAAACTCTACATAATTTTGATATGTTGAGCTCACTAAATACTCAATTCTATTTATTTGATAATTTTTTCCAACACCAGAGGTTTTTCCATCTTTTAACTCATCTACGCTTACCGCAAACTTAGAAGCCATCGGAGAGATTGAGTTTTTAAATTCCTGAAATTCTTGTGGACTCATCAGTTTTTCAAGTTCCTTCGCAAAGAAATATTCTTCCTTGGCACTTGCCTTACCCTTGATACCCATTTGAAGTAATATTTTTTTATTTTCTTCATTTAAATTACCAGTTTTCCCAAGAGTTGAATTTTGGCTCGATAATTTTATTCCTGTATATATCTCTAAGCCTAAAATTAAAATTATTCCAAAACAAAAAATACCAAAACCTAAAACTATAAATTTAGATTTGTCTTGTAACGTCTCGTCTGGAACACCAGGAGCGTCTTGATTTTTATCTTTCTTTTTTCCAAACATTTTTAAATAATTTAGTTTTTATAGAATCAAAGGTTTCATTAAGTACTTGATTCGAAGAGTTTTCGACAAATTTTTTTATTTTTTTTAAAGATCTTTCGCTATATTTTAAAGATCCAAAGTCACTTTCGTAAATCTCGTTAGTAGCATCAACTAGCTCTTGTTTATTAAAATTACCTTTAATTTTCATAAAATGTTAAAGTTTTCTTATTGATTCGTAATATATATGTTTGATCACTCAGATTCCATTAGAGATATACTTCAAAACGCCAAAGAAGAGTTAAAAAACAACCCTGAGTTAAACAAAGATCACCAGGAATATCAAAATTATGTCGAGCAAACAAATGGCGACCAAAAATTAGTTCTCAATAACCCTAAAAAAAATTTTGATGAACCTCTAGTTTTGGATAACTTGAATGAAATTAAAAACAATATTTTAACATTAACAAACGAAATATCGGAAAATCAAGATGTATTATTATTAAAAAATGAAGTTCAAATCCAAGATGAAAATATCTTGCATTTAAAGAACGAGTACAAACCAGACCTTAATTCAATTCTTGAACTTAAACATGAGATTAATCTTGATGAACCATTACTATTAAATAAAGAGTTTGAAACAACAATCACTGATTTAGAAAAAGAACTTTCCGAGCTATCCGATAATATCGTTTCAGATGACCCAATATATGAAAAGGTTGAGACTATTGACCAACAACAAAGTGACATACAATCCAAACTAGAAAATATTTATGAAAAAATTGAGGACAGCGACAAAGAAACAGAAGTAAAACTTGATCTATTATCTAGCAAAATTGAAAACGATGTTAATGATAAAATACATAACATCGACCAGTCTCTTGAAGCTATAAAAAATAGTACAAAAATTGATGAACTTAAAGACACGGTTCTAGAATATAATGAAGAACTTAAATCTTCTTTAGAGTTATCTGTAAGTAATCAGATCGGAAATATCCAAGTCACTGTAGACAGTCTTTTGGAAAATAATGAAATATTTAAACAAGAAATTAACAATCAATCCGATTCATTTAAACAAGAAGTTAAAGATCAATCAGAATTATTTAAGCATGAAATGTTGAATAGTCAGGAAAATTTAAGAGTTGAATTTTTAGACAACCTTAGAATTCTTGAAGAAGAAAGAAGAAGAATTGAAGATGAAAGAATTGAACGAGAAAATTCTCCACAAAAAAAACTAGAAAAGAGATTTGATGAGATTTCTTCTATTTTAGAAAGTCACAATCTCAAAATGCAAAGCATGTACAATACTATGGAAATGCAACATAACCAGGCAATGGTTCAAAATGTTATGAATAATTTTATGAATAATATAAGTGGTTACGAGAAAAAAATTGAAGAAAAAATTGAAAAAATGCATGAAGATAAACATGGTTCAAAATTAGAAATTAATGAAAAAATAGAAAACAGATTGACTGCATTTGAGAAGAGTATGAATGAATTTAAACAGTCTCAATTTGAGCAAAATAATCCAATTATAAATCTTGAAAGAAAGATTGAGGATAGGCTAAGAGGTTTTGAGAAGAATTTAGACAATTACAAATCAACCCAAAGTGATGCACGTTTAATTAATCTTGAAACAAGAATTGAAGAAAGATTCCGATCATTAGATCAAGGACATAATATAGTTGCAGGAGGGATTGATAGTGCAAATCTTATAGGCTCTCAGATATCAAAAGAAGGACCCGCTTACGCTAGCAATGTAAATGACAATATAGAGCTGTTTAAAAAATTTATAGACAACAAGTTTTTAGCTTTTGATGATCTAGTTCAAAACTTTACAATATTATCAAGATCTTTAAAGGATCAACTGGCAAAGGTTGATGGAATGACTCCAGATGTAGTAGAGGAATTAAAGATCAATATTAGCAATGGCATAAAATCTGAATTAGAAATAATAAGTAACAAGTTGCTAAAATTTGACGACTGGATGAATGCAATTCAAGATGGGAATAAAATTAAAATGGAAAATTACAAAGATTTAGAAAAATTTAATGATATTGAAGAGGCAAGGCAATTTATATCAGATGAAATTGTATCAAATGCCAAAAATTGGATAAGAGATAATAAAAATAAAATTGACGAATTGGCTAAAATTTTATTATTTTAGGCTGATTTATGAAATTTCAAAAAGGTTTTTCTCTAATAGAATTGTTAGTGGTTGTCTCGATTATATCGATACTGGCGTCGGTAGGCTTAGTCGGTTACCAGCAATATGTTACGGCTGTAAAACATCGTGTAGCGGACACAAATTGGAGAAATGTTATTGATTATCTCAAATTAGAAACATCGGTCATAAACAATGGAATACTGAAAGAGTCGCCAACTGCAAAAGTTGGAAACAATTTGTGGACCCTGGGGACACATAGTTTGAGTGATTATTTGAATGGAGCTGCATCTTATCATGACCTTGGAACAGGTCTTGCTAATTTTAAAAATCCATGGGCTAACTCTAATTATAGACAAGTATTTTCTGCTTCTAACACAGCTGATGTTAATGATAGTCAATATCAACAAAAAGGAACTATTGTTTTGAGAGTTCATGTTAATTTTCCTGGTGATGGCGTTAAAGTTGCAGGCACTAGAAATTTTCAAGCAGTTTATTACAAAGAAGATAATGTCATTGACTCAACAAGAGTGATTGACTTGAAATTAGAATAAGTTTTGGAAAAATATTTAAATATAGAATTAAATAAAGATAGAGATATTTTTAAATTCATCTCTCTTTTTTGTATCATATTATACATCCCTATCATAAGCTTTGATTTTATTTGGGATGACTTTGAATTATATAATAATTTTATTCATAAGAGTTTTTTTGAACTAGTATTAACTAAATTAGATTCTATTTATGCAATTCATTATTACCCTGTATTTCATTTAAGCCACCAAATTGATTATCATTTAAGCAAAATTATTTTTCTTGATCAGGAAAATCAATCTCATTTCACTTACGCTATAATTCCGCATATCTCTAATTTAATTTATTATTCTATAACTTGTTTTTTCTTTTATTTAGTAACCCAGTTTTTTTTTCTTGATAGAAAAATAAGAATTTTAATATCTTTAATTTTTGCAGCTCATCCGATTCATATTAATTCTGTTGCTTGGATTTCAGGTAGGACTGATTTGTTAGCAACATTATTTTGCATTTTGACAATTTATTTTTTTTGTAAGTTAATTAGAGAAAATAACAAAAAACATAATCTTTTTATAGCATTGCTATTTTATTTTTTAGCAATTTTTTCAAAAGAAGTATCACTAACTTTGATAGGCACATTATTTTTAATTTCTTTTTATTTCTATAAAAAAGATAAAATAAATTTTTCACAAATAAATTTTCAAATAATATTTTTTATTATATCTTCTTTTTTTATATTATTTTTCTTTTATCTATTCTTTAAATTTACACAAATAGATAGCGTGGATTCTATTTTATCTTTTGATACGAGAAATTTTTTAAATATTTTTTATGATAGTTTTAAAATTTTATCTTTTTATTTTGTTAAATTATTTATTCCATTTGATCACAATATTGTGGCTAGTGAATTACCTAATAATGGCTACCTATTTTTTGGTTTACTTATTTTAATTTCCTTAATTCTATTTTCGCTAAATGAATGTTTTAATAAGAAAAATTTATTACCAGCAGTATTTTTGATTTCAATTTTGTTTAGTTTGACAACTGCATTTTATAGTTATTTCAGAGGTACAGCGGGACAAGGTGATGAGGCCCAACTAGTTATTTCCACAATAGCTGAAAGGTTTGCTTTTTTACCAAGTGTGTTTTCTGTTTTGTTACTAGGTTCAATTTTTTTAAAGTTTAAACCTTTTTTTAAAGATTTTGCATCAATTTTAGTTTTACTTTCTTTTTCTTGCTTACTAATTTTGAGATTGCCGTCTCATGAAAATCAAGAAAGTTATGCTCAGTATACTCCAAATGAAAAAAGACTAGTTTATCATTACATGGTTTTACTACAAAGTTACAAAGATCCAAAAAAAGATTATAAAAAAATAAAATTAATTTTAGATGAGGCAATAAAAAAATATCCTAAAAAAAGTAAATTTTATATCAGGTATGCTTTTATAGAAGATCAAAATGACAATCCTGAAAAAGCAGAAGCGTGGAGAAAAAAAGCTCGCGATTTACACAAAAATGATCAATTTTTTAACTATTTTGCCGGTCTTCTATTTTATAAAGAAAAAAACTATGTTGCCTCCAAAGAATATTTGCATAAGTCGATAGTAACTACAAAGAATATTGAAAAACAAATCAGGTCTCTCTTACTTTTGTCCAAAATTGAGAAGGAGCTAAAAAATAATGACGGTGCAAAAAAGCTCTTGGAGACTATATTGAAGGTTGACCCTAAAAATGCTGAAACTTTATTCTCACTTGGTAACCTTTACATTCAAATGGGCAATAAAGATAAGGCAATTCAATATATTGAAAAAGCAATAGAGTATGATCCTAAAATTCTCAATAAACTAAAAATGGGGAACTAATTTTCTATGAAAGTAATTTTTTTTAAAAATATAAATAAGATTTCCAATAAATATCCATTGTAATGCCGCATCGTAGAGATCATAGTAAGTATTATTTAAATTTTCTAGCATAAAATTAGGATCAATTAATAAAAAGTTTACAATTAATGTTATTGAATGATTTCTCAAAAAATAAATTACAAAGAAGATTTTTATTAAATGTTGATTGAGTTTTTCAGAATAGAACCTTTGATCAAAAAAAAGAGGAAGCAATAGCATTATAAAAATTAATCGATAATTAACATTATATCCAGTTACAAAACAAAATGTAATTATAAGGAAGCCAGCAACCCAAAATTTTTCATTTAAAGAAAATCCATCTCCAATGCTTAGCTTTTTGCTGTTATCTTTGATTAATAAAAATAATAATATTACAAAAGTCAAATTTAATATTTTAAATATAATAGAATGTGGTGAAGAAGAAATTCCAATTAACTTTAGTGTAAAATAATAAAATGAAGAACCAGAGAACGTCCCACTTCCTGGTAGTCCTGCCATATTAATGTTTTTAAACATTATTATAATTTCATCTTTGTAATTAAGAAATGTTAAAGTCAAAAACACACAACCAATCAGGAATATAATAAAAATTTTAATTTTTTTTTCTTTGAGTGTTAGTAAAAAAAGAATTGCAGGATATATTTTTAAAAATGAAATTCCTAATAACAAAAAGTCACCAAATATTTTTCCAAAATAGTTTTTTTGTTCGTAAACGATTATTAAAAAAAATATTAATAATAGAAATATTAAATCTACATTTAATCTTTGGAATGCATAAAGAAAATTAGGCGATGACATAATTGCTAACAATAAAAATATTTTTTTAAAATTATTAATTTTAATAAATTTTATAATTACGGCCAAAACTGTCGAGTAAATTAACCAAAACAAAAAGTCAGGTTTTATAAAATATACAATGCCAGGTGTATGCAGCCAGAGAGGAGGGTAGACCACATCCCTATTTAAAATATCACAACTATTTTCGAAATATCGATTTTTTCCTTCAATCGTGCATTTTGCAAAACCTCTTACAAATTCCCAGTCGATAAAGTTTTCAGCATAAGCAATATGACCAAGTTGAATATAGTAGTTATTATAATGAATAAAAATCATTATAAAATAAGATAAAAAAATAAATAATATTTTATGTGAAAATATTTTATAATTATTAATCAACTTTATTTTCTCAATTTTTCATCCATGATAAACTTAAATCTTGGGTTCTGAATTGTTGCCTCATTCAATAACTTAATTGCCTGTTCCATCTCACCAAACTCTTTATAAATTACTGCTGCATTATATTTTGCAGTTGTATGATTGTAATTATATTTGAAAGCTTTCGTAAAATATTCCAGTGCTTTTCTTTTTTTGTTTAGGTTTGCGTAACAAACACCTATGTTAAAAAAAAGTGTATCAGTAGACAAATCTTTAACCATTGAGTCATAACCATTTAATTTTGGAACTTTTGACCATTCATTGTTCTTAGAAATATAGATTTTTTCCGCGTCGAGATATTTATCCAATGCCTCTTTAAATTTATTTTCTGCAAGAAGTTGATTGCCATTATACAAAAGCATTTCTGGGTGTCCTCCAAATTGGTTATTTATTTTTTCCCAATAATATTCTGACACCTCAAATTTGCCAATCTGCTCATAAGTTTGTGCTATCAATGCCAAGGATAGAATTGAATCTTTAAACAAATATGAACTCTCATACAGATACAAAATTGATTTTGGAAAATTGTTTTGCATAGAATTTATGTAACCAGGAACGGTTGAAAAGAAAAAATGATGATAGCCATGAGTTAATTTAGCTTTCGACCAAAACACTACATCATTTTTATAAACTTTTGATCTTTCAAATAGTAAAAAGGAAGTAATAATCCCGAAAAATAAAATAAATGGAAAGATAAATATTTTTTTTAAGTTTATTCTATTTAATTTTAAGAGCATATAAGTGATCAAGAATGAAAAAGCAGGTATGGAGCCATAAGTATATCTTTCTGCCAATTCACTATTTAATGGAAAACTTGATGTCGTCATTAATCCAAAATAGATTGGCAAGGCCAAAGAACCACCTATCCAAGAAAAAATAAAAAAAAGGGTAATTTCTTTTTTCTTTAAAATAAGCATTACAGAAAATATAAATGGAATAGTGAGTATAAGAAAACAAAAAATACCAATCGGATATAGCTCCCTTTTTGGAATTGCATACAGATGATCTATGGGAATTAAAAAATTTTGAGTATAAAAACTAATTGAACTTAATAAATTATTAAGAATATTTTGATCAATTACAAGATCATAATCTTTAGTAAAAATTGACCGTAAATAAATATATAAAAATAAGTTAAGAAAAGATGTGACAAGTATTATTCCAATTTTATCAATATTATTTTTATTTAAATTATTGTTTGAATACATTTCAAGAATATGAAACAAGGGTATTAGTATAATAAAAAATACCGCCAATGCTTTAGAATAAAGTCCTAATGCTAATAGAAAATTAAAAATTAAAATATTTTTCACATTTTCTTTTTTTAAAAATTCAAAGCTTGCATGAAAAGCTGCAAGGCAAAACATTAAATATAGCAATTCATTTCTGGCAGTCACATTAAACAATGGTTGAGATACAGCTGGATGGAATAAAAAGAAAAATGTAGAAGCGGTAATAATTATTTTGTTATTTGTTTTAAAAATTTTTGGAATTAATTTGTATATTAATATTGCATTAATGAAGTGATAAATTAAATTTGAAATTCTTGGTATTATCCAACGTGAAGTATCTAGATAATCCTTTATATGGAAAAACTTGAATGAAATCGCACTGTCCAACAAGTGTGAAAGAAAATAAACTGGATAAAAATGGAATTTGGCGTATTCATAGGAACTTTTAAAAAAAAATTTTATTGGAACTTCTAAAAAACCTGAAATCAAATAACGGTCGTCGTAAACAAAACCAAAATTTATCGTGTGTATTGTTAGACAAATATAAATTACCAAGAGCAATCCAAGGCAAAACCCGTCCGTCTTAAGAAATTTTTTCATTATTAAAAGATGAATTTTCTTAGATCATTCGCGTAACTAATAAAAGCTATAACTATCGTTATTTTTGCTATAATTGCCCAGAACTTTTTACCTTGGTGCTTTGTTGCTGACTTCCACACCCCAATAGTGGAAATAAATATATAAATGAGCGTTATAATTGATAGAATTATCGTTAAAATAAGACTTAAATATCCCTCGGGTTTGAAGTTTAGCATTCTTAGTTTAGTTAAAGGGTCAGAACTGAAGCCAAAGATCACACCAAGCAGCAACATAAATAAAAAAAATGGAATTATATTTCCAAATAGCCAATATGATTTACTTAACGAATATTCACCATCATACAGTTTTTTTAAAATAATGGCTATTTTACTCACTTTTTTTAATATTCCAGTCATTTTACTAAATTTTAGGGTAATTTACGATTTTTTACAAATTCAATACTTAAAATTTGCACCTCCCAAAGCTTTGATTTTTTTACAAATTACATTATAGAGATTTCTGATTTAAATCAAAAAAACTTTATATAAAGGAATAAAATGAAAAAAACTTTTCAAAAAGGTTTCTCACTAGTTGAGCTTTTGGTTGTTGTTGCAATCATAGGAGTTCTTGCGGGTGTTGGTGTCGTTGGATATCAAAGTTACACAGAATCTGCAAAAAAATCAGTGGCAGAAGCCAACTTTAATTCTGTTAAAAGATTTGTAGAAACAGAATTAACGCTTTTAAATAACTCAGTACAATCTACATCTGCTGCTATTAAAAGAGGTCAAGCATATCCTGCTTGTACTTCAACTAATGAATATTCAATCCATAGTACAAATCTAGGTGATTTTATGCTTGGTATGGCATGTTACTTTGGAACTGGAGGAAGTGGTAATATGGGATTCAAAAACCCATTTGACGCTGCTGGTGGACTTGGAGTAACCGCTACTACTGCGGATGCACCTGGTGCTACTGCACATAAAAAGGGTATGATTGTTATTAGATTAGCTACTTCTGGTGAAAATTCAGACATAACTGCTGATGCAACGCGCACTGCCGCTTCTGGTTGGTTTGTAATTGATTACTATTCGGCAGATAATGCTGAAGATAGTGCAGAAGCAAAGGTTTTAGAGCTTAAATAATTTTAAAATTATTAATAAATTATAGCGCTTACATTAATTTGTAAGCGCTATTTTTTTTATCCATAGGTAAACTTTTAAATTATCTAAAAAACTCACATTCAAATTCTTAAATTTTTGATTTTGATAAAGGTATTCATAAAAGTTAGCATTTTTATCATTAGTATATTTTTGATATTCTTTAAAAATAAAAAAAACGTCTGAATTTGAGGAAATTACGATATTTTTTTTCTTTAAAATTTTTATCATTTCTAGAACAACAAAATTTAAATTATTTATTTTTTTATAAAAAACATTACCAATTAAGAAAATTAAAATAATTAAAATAAGATTTAAAAATAATCTTAAATTACCTGTTAAGTAGTCATTAGTATTTAGATTTTTAATTTCGTTATAAATTTCTTTTTGTTTAATTTGATTGTAAGATAGGAAAAAGTTAGTCCATTTATAATCAATATAGCTAAAATATTGAAAGAATTTCCCAATTCTATTTTTTAGTTTATTTGAAAAAATTAAATTATTATCAATTTCATTTTGATTATAAATTTGCTGATCAACAAACAAATTATTATTTTGACTAACCCTTGAAAGAGGAATGATATTAGTTGGATCATATCTAACCCATCCTTTATCTTCAAAAAAAACCTCGACCCAGGAGTGCGCATCTGATTGTCTAAACGTATAAAAATTTCCAATGTCGTTTAGTTCACCACCATAATAACCAGTTACAATTCTAGCTGGAATATTTGCAAGTCTTGAAAGTATTGTAAATACACCCGCGTAATGTTCACAGTAACCTTCTTTGGTATCAAAAAAGAAAGTATCATAATTATTTCCAATCTTTTCAGGCGTTAGTGTGTAAAAATATTCTTCATTTTTAATTTTGTTTAAAATTAGATTGATAAATTCTTCTGAATTTCCATTGTTATTATTCTTCACCCATTCTTTTAATCTTGGAAAATTTTTACTGTTTATTTTAGTATAAAACTCCTTACCATTATCAGATAAATTTTTAGCATAATTAATTTTAGAGCTTTTCATTTTAAACTTTTTTGGCTTTTGTAAATTAATATTTGAAAGTCCAGTGTAATTCAAAGGATCAACGTTGTAGCCGTTATTAATTTCATAAACATAATCCATAACTGGAACCCATTTTTTTTCATGAGCAGACATAATCAGTTCATATTCCACCTTTGGAGAAATGATTTTATTTTCAATGCTAAAATTTTGTAAATAGTTTCTAGGTGTTTGTAGCCAAACATTTTCTTTATTTAATAAGTCAAATACTTTTACACGAAAATAAAACTCCTTTTGATTAAATTCTTTGGAGATAAAATTTACATCAAAAACTTTTTCTCTTGAGTTTGTGATTGAATTAAATGATCCTAATGAAATTTCTTTTGGAATACCAATTTTACTTTGACTTGGGCCTAAAATATTAATGTTTATATCAGTTCTAGGAAATATGATGTATGTGGCAATGATAAAGGGGAACAGGGCTAGAATAAAACCAAATATCTTTAATAAATTCTTAAATTTAAATCTGGGAAACTCGATTTGGTTAATTATGTATAGTAGGTAAATCCCAAATATCATTATCATGAATGAGTTTAAGCTACTTAATAAGTCCTGACCGTCTAAAAGACTAATGACACTAATAAAAAAACTTAGATTTATATAAAAATAATAATCTCTCTCTTTATTAAGTTCAAAAAACTTAAATATCATCAAAACACCGAGCAAATGAACAAAGAACTCTTTTGTTACGGTTTTGAAATCAAAAATAAATTGTAAATAGATACTAAAGGCAATTAAAAGTACGTTGATTGCAGTCTTAAATTTTAAATTAGCTTTGTTTATCCCGTAATTGATCCCACTCAAAGCAATCCAAAACAGAATGTTGTTTAGTGACAAAGGTCCGATTAAAGCTAAAAAACTTAGCAATATAATAATAAATGAAACTGTAAACGGTTCTTTGAGGTTAAAATTCTTTAACATAGCAAAGTTTTTTTAATATTTTTTCTAAGTGTGTTTTGGTTAAATCAAATTCTGTTTTTTGATTGCCAATCTTAAATGCAAATTCAATACTATTATTATAACAGTGAAGGATAATAAATGAGCAGTATTGTAAACGCGTCTCAAATTCTTCATTTGGATGCATTTGATCAAAATCAATCAATACCTTTTTATCAAAGTTTTCAGAATTGAATTTTTTTGTAAACATTTTATTTTTTGCAGAAGATATTTTCCAAGCAACTTTACTTAAGCTGTCACCTTGTTTGTATTCATCAACGTGACTAAAATCAAAATTATCACGTTTTTTATCAATATTTAAATCTAACATGTAATAACCTATGGGCTTTGGTGGGTGTTTTGGTTTTGGATAAACAAATATTTGTGTATCTAAATTTACATAAGTCCAAGATTTAATTATCCCAAATGGAAATTTTGTAAAAGCATTGAGCGTAGGCAGTT
>CBFHHD010000028.1:0-15309 GCA_965655605.1 Candidatus Pelagibacteraceae bacterium
CTGTCATAACAATCTCCGTTTTTTCCAACTGGTATTTTAAAGTCATAATTTTCATAACCATCATAGGGTTGAGATTTACGTAAGTCCCATGGTATTCCAGAACCTCTTAACATAACGCCTGAAAACCCATGATCCAAAGCTTCCTGAACACTTACAATTCCAATATCTACATTTCTTTGCTTAAAAATTCTATTATCTGTCAATAAACTTTCAAGGTTATCAATGACTGAAGGAAATGTTTTGCAAAATTCTAAAATATCATCAGCTAATCCTGTCGGCAAATCAATATGAACTCCACCCGGTCTAAAATAGTTTGCATGCAATCTTGATCCAGAAACTCTTTCGTAAAATACCATTAACTTTTCTCTTTCTTCAAACCCCCAAAGAGACGGAGTTAACGCCCCTACATCAAGAGCTTGGGTTGTTATGTTTAATATATGGCTTAAAATTCTTCCAATTTCGCAAAATGCCACTCGAATTACCTTTGCTCTACTTGGCACTTCTATCTTAAGAAGTTTTTCAATTGCAAGGGCAAACGCGTGCTCCTGATTCATTGGGGCAACATAATCAAGTCTATCAAAATAAGGAATTGCCTGATTGTATGTCTTATGTTCAATCAATTTTTCAGTTCCTCTGTGTAACAAACCAATATGAGGATCTGCTCTTTCGACAACCTCTCCATCTAGCTCAAGTATTAATCTTAAAACTCCATGAGCCGCAGGGTGCTGTGGACCAAAGTTTAAATTAATAGTTTTAAATTCTTTTGACATTACTTATCACTTTTTTTTTCTTGTTCTTTTTTTATATACTCAGGTCTTTGCCATGGGCTTTTGAAATCAAAATCTCTGTATGCTTGTTGGAGTTTGACCGGACCATAAACAACTTTTTTTTGTTCTGGATCATATCTCACTTCTTCATAACCTGTCAGAGGGAAATCTTTTCGTAGAGGAAAACCTTTAAAATTATAATCAGTTAAAATTCTTCTTGGATCAGGGTGTCCTCCAAACTCAATACCATTCATATCAAAAACTTCTCTTTCAAGCCAATTTGCTGATGGGTAAATGTTTGTAAGAGTTGGTATTTTTTCTTCATCTTTAATATTAATTTTAATTGAAATTCTAAAATTTTGTTCATGACTTAAAAATAAATAAACCACTTCAAATCTTTTTTCTCTATTTGGATAATCGATTGCCAAGATGTCAATTAATTGCTTTAATTTTAAATCTGGGTGTCTTTTAAGATTTGAAATATTTTCTATGAGATAACTCTTATCGCTCACACATGTTAAATCATTATTTTCTAAATTTATCGATGCAAAGTTAAAGTTTGAACTGTTCTCCAATAAATTTTGCACTTCCTCTAAAGACTTCATTATCTTTCTAGTGACCCTTCTCGTCTAATTTTTTTTTGAAGCTGAAGTATTGCGTACAATAATGCTTCTGCACTTGGTGGGCAACCGGGTACATACACATCAACCGGAACTATTCTATCGCAACCTCTTACAACTGAATAAGAGTAGTGATAGTAACCACCTCCATTTGCGCAACTACCCATGGAAATTACATATCTAGGTTCAGGCATTTGATCATAAACTTTTCTAAGCGCAGGAGCCATTTTGTTAGTTAAGGTTCCAGCAACAATCATTACATCAGATTGTCTTGGTGAAGCTCTAGGTGCAGCCCCAAATCTTTCAAGGTCATATCTTGGCATGGAAGCTTGCATCATTTCAACTGCGCAACAAGCAAGGCCAAAAGTCATCCAGTGTAAGGATCCAGTTCGTGCCCAATTAATAAGTGTGTTGCTTGCAATTGTTACAAAGCCTTTTTCTGCAAACTCTTCTGCCACTTCTTTAAATTCTTGTGGGATCTGATCTAATTTGCTTACCGCACTCATAATATTATTCCCAATCTAAAGCACCTTTCTTCCACTCGTAAATAAAACCAACCGTTAAAATAAATAAAAAAAACATCATTGACCAAAATCCAAAAACTCCAATATTGCCAAGTGAGATAGCCCACGGAAACAGGAAGGCGACCTCAAGATCAAAAATTATAAAAAGTATTGCTACTAAATAAAATCTCACATCAAATTTCATTCGCGCATCATCAAAAGCTTCAAAACCACATTCATAAGCTGATAATTTTTCTGGGTCAGGGTTGTTCGGTGCAAATAAAAAGTTAACTAATATGAATGCCCCACCTAAACCAATAGAAATAAATAAGAAAATTAAAATAGTCGCGTAATCTCTTAAAAAATCAAATAACATAATCAAGGTTTATATACATTATGCAACCCTGATAAACGTGATTTTTTGTCTTATAATCTCTAATGTGTGAACATTTTCCAATTAATTTTAAGCTTTTTATTCAATAAAATTGAATTTGAAAGACTTTGCAATAATGGAAGTTTACTACGCCCAACTTTTTGAATGATTAATTTACTCATTGATAAAGTGATATCTGCACCTTCGACCGTAACACCTCTCATTTGATTCTTAATAACACTCTTATAAGTATAACCTTTGCCTAAATAGTAACCAAGTTTACTATTTCTTCCTCCCAGAACACTGACATAAAGATCACCAGCTCCAGCTAAACCGAGAACTGTATCACTTCTGCCTTTAAATTTTTTTACAATAATAGCAATCTCTTTTAAAGATTGTTCAAAAAGTGCTGAGGACGGGTTAAAAAAATCATTCTTACTAGGTGTATTCTTTTTAAAAGCTTTAGATGACCCTACTACTGTTGCATATATATTTTTAACAGCAGAACAAAATTGAGAGCCAATAATATCGGTTGTTAAATCCGGATGATAATAATCTGTTTCTAAAATTTTTTTTGCTAACTTTGCATATCTAATTTTGTTTGATGCAAATATAGTCCTGGTATGATTTTTTTTTATTAATTCTGATGCCAAACATGGTCCAGCTGCCATTATAATATTTTTATTAAAGCATTTTTTTTCAAAAAAAGAACTGATCGTAGAAATTGATTTTCCGTTTTTAATAAGACCTTTTGTAATTAATAAAACAGGGGAGTTAATTTTAAGTTTATTTAATCTCTGAACAACCCAGCTTAAACCAGAAGAGTTGGTGCCAACAATAATAAGGTCAAATGACGATTTTTTTAAGTTTTCATAGCTGTCATCTAAAATAAAATTTATATTTGAATAAATATCAGTTCTATTATTTTTTAATTTTTTTATTTTTAGATTATCGAATGGAGAACCCAAAACTGTAGTTTTGATTTTTTTATAATTTAAAATTGAGGCGTAAGCGGTACTGGCTATACCAAAACCTAAAATTAAGACTTTTTGTTTCATATAAAATTATTTAAGTCTTATAGCATGTGACTTTTTATATAAAGTTAAAATTATACTTTAAAGTAACGCTTAGAGAATAAGCGAAATATCAAACATATTAAAACAATAAAAAAAAACATTGTATTACCCATTACTGAAAATACCGTTTTATTTTTTAAAGTATAATAAGAGCCAACATACACTGCTTGCTTGTTGGGTTTGGACTGAAAAATTATTTTTCCTAGAGGGTTGATACTAGCTGAGATGCCTTGATTAGTTGATCTAAAAATATGCTTTCCCTCTTCTATTGACCTAAATACAGAATGGGAAAAGTGTTGATGAGTTCCTATTGATTTATTAAACCATGCGTCTTCTGAAATATTCAAAATCAAATCAAAATTGCTTTTAATTAAGTTAAGTTCACCGGTGTCTATAGCTTCATAACAAATTAAAGGAAGTATTATATTGTTGTTAATTTTTAACAAATTCCTTTTTTCACCCTTTGTAAAAGACTGGTAGCCAAACGTAACTTTTTTTAAATTTAAAAATTTAATCTCTTTTTCTAAAGGGATAAATTCACCAAAAGGAACTAAATGAATTTTTCTATATTTGTTTACCAATTCACCATTTGAGTTGAAAACTAAAAAAGTATTATAGATTTTATTATTTTCGCGCGTATTGCCACCCAATATGACTTTTTGATTTTTAGTAAAGTTTTTACTAATGACTTTTGAAAAATTATTTACATTTGCAAAAGAGTAAGATCCTTCTGGCCATAAAAATATTGTATTTTTTTTCTGCTCATTGGGTTTGCTAATTTTAATTAGATTAAGAATGTGGTCATCTTGATAATTGTATATATTTAGTAAGCTTTCATTAGGTTGAACAATTAATATATTTTGATCCTTTTCCTCTAGCTCCAAATTAAGCCTTAATGAACCATAAAGATAATTAGTCACAATTAAGAAAGTGAAAATAAAAACTTGTGTTAAAGATTTGATTTTACTCTCATGAAAAAATAAATATGGAAAACAAAACATAAAAATTGCAAAAATATTGAGGCCATATGTTCCAATTAAATTTAATATTTGAATACTTTCCAATTCATCCGTTAAAGAATAAACAATTAAATTCCATGAAAAACCAGTAATAAATGATCTTAAAAACTCTACTAGAGCTAATACTAATGAAAAGTTAAATACAAAAAATTTTTTAGAGAAAAAGTATTTTTTTATTATAAAAAAACCTGCACCATAAAAAAAAGAGAGGAGCAATGGTAATACTATTATAGCAAATGGTTTTAAAATTTCTAAAGCTGGGTCAAAATTTAAGGAATAACTAATCCAATAAAGAGAGGAGGCAAAATAAGAAAAAAAGAAAACTGTTCCAAAAATAAAAAATGTCTTTGAGTTTTTATCTTCATTAATCTTTAAAATATAAAGTAAGCATGGAAATATTATAAAATTAAAACTTGTATGAGAGTATGGGGGTAAAGAAAAAGATAAAAGATAGCCAAGCAGAGCAAGGGCTAAAAAACTAAAATTACTTTTTAGTAAAATTTTAAATTTCATATTTAAATAGTGCTATTTTTTAATCATAATACACTGGCCCATATAATTGAAAAAAAAATGAAATTTATCTTTTAAACTATCCTCAATTTCAGAAATAAATTTTTTAACACCATCGATTTTCCAGATACCATAGTCATCGAATACTATAACCCCACCCACAATCATTAAATCTTTAATATAGTTGAATGAATTTTTTGTCTCCTGGTAAGTATTTATATCAATATGGCAAAATTTAATTTTATTTAAATTATCAACTCCAATGGGAAACCTTTTTTTAAAAAACTCAACATTTTTAATATCGTATTTTTTTAAATTTTCATTAGCATCTTCTAAGTTGGCTTTAAGTGAATTTTTTTTAATACTTTCCTCAGTAATTGGAAAACCCTCAAATGTATCGAAAAGCTTAATAGAGCTCAGTTCGTCTGCTGTAGAAAATAAAAAACCAGCTCCACCAGTAAAGCATCCAATTTCAACAATATCACCTTCTAAGTTTTTCAAATTTTTAACAATTGACCATAATGTAAATGCTCGATGCTTATCTAGCATGGTCAAGCTTTTATATTTCTCATACTGTATATTGAAATCACTATTATCATCCCATTTTGCATAAATTGCTGGAGAAATAATTATTCTTTCATTTTTTTTTAAATTAAAAAAAATTCCCGCAAAAAAGCTTATAAATTTTTCCAAAAATGACTTGCAGAAATTTTTTATAAATACTTTGGTGTTTCCAAAGGGGTGTTTATATTTCATATTAAATAAGTGTATTTACCATTTGGTTACCAACCTTCTTATTGCAAATCAAGTTTAACTACTTTTTTAACATTGCAGTTGTTTATTTTAGAAAAATTAAAGGATTATATTAATAATAAAAACATTATCTAAACTTATCTATTAAAACGGCCCATAAATTTTATATTAAAAAGCTCTCTTATATATTTATCACTTAAAACATTTGGGTTCATTATTTCTTTGTAATGCCTGTTATAATTAAGATTGTCTCTATTTGATAAAAGTGAGTAGCCAAAACCAAATCTAGATGTATTTTCTGAAACAATTCCCATTGCATCTAAAATTGTTGGAGCTACATCAAAATGGTTCATTTTATCTCTGATTAATTTATTTTTAGACTGTATTTTAAAATAGACATTCTGATCTACAGATTTATTAATTTTTACAATCTCTTTACTAGATTGATGATCTCCCATAATCACTAAAATAGAATTTTCCATAACTCCTGCATCGTTTAAATCTTTAACAAATTTGCTTAAAAAAAGACTGAGGCACCTGTAAGCTTGAATCGCCTCAGGGTTATTTTTGTTTTTTTTAACTTTTTTGACACCACATTTCTTTGAAACTTTATAAGGTGGATGGGTATCAGTTGTTATAATTGTATAATTAAATGGTATTTTTTCTTTATGCTTTTCTATAATTTTTTCTTTAATAAAATTTAAAAAATCATCATCATGCACACCCTCTCCCCAACCTTCAAATTTAATATTTGGTCTCTGAGATTTGATTGCATTTTTATCATAAACTAAAAAATCTTGTCTGTGAAAAAAATAACCGAATCTATGAAATGTCTTATTTACAGTGATAAAAAAACCCTGATCATACCCCATGTTACCCAAAACATCTCCTAAGCAATAAATCATTTTTTTTTTTCTCACAAAAAACTCTCCACCCAATGATGGGTATAATGGAGCTGAGCACATACTTGATAAAACGCCACCCATGCTCCAATGGGTTGCGGGCGCATGTTTGAAATTTGAAACAGTATAGCCTTTGATTGCGTTAATCTCTTTTATTGGACTGTCCTTTTGCAAAGTGTCAATACCAGTATCCAGAGACTCAGCATAAATTATAATAATATTTTTTTTATTCTTTGGTTCTGTAAATTTTATTTGCCTTGGATCTACATACAATCCTTTGAGATCCTCATACGCTAAATACTGTGTAAAATAATCATAAAACCTAAATTGTATCAAAAAAAATAGCAAACCATAAATAGGATAAACTTTATAATTATAAATAAATTTTAAAATGAAATTTAAATAATTTTTTTTAAATTTTAATTTTTTTCTTAAATTTAAAATAATAAAAAATAAAATATAAGTAAAAAAAATTGAAAGATTAATTACACTAATAAAAAAATCTAATTTATATTCAAATGGTGAATTTTTTGTACCTTCATAGGCAACCATAAAATTATATAAAATTTCAATATAATAAGTATTTTGACCGAATAACTTGAAAATCCAAAAAGTAACAAAAATAAAGAAGAAAAAAATGAAAAGAGATAATAAGTTTATATAATTATTTTTTAAATCTGAGGTATATTTTTTTAACATTTAGTAATAATGCCAAATAAAAGCAGGTGGTAAATTATTTAAAACAAAGGATCTTTTTTTATTTTTAAAATTAATATCTTTAAATGAATCTTCATACCTGTAACCCAATATAATAAACCAATCTAAAATTTTCAAATCGATGTGATTATTTATTAGATTGATTAAATTATCTTTAGATGACTTTTTTATTAGAGGTATAGAGGTAAACAAACCATAACTTTTTTTTCTACTTTTCAAATATTGAATGCCACACCCATTTACAATTTTGTGCTTTGAATATTTAGATTGGAGTATTTGACAAAACTTTTTATCTTGCTCCACTAGTATTAATTTTTTATTTTTTATAAATTTTGACAAAATTCCCGTTCCACTTCCAACCTCTACTATGGTTTTGGTGTTTGAACCATTTACTATTGTTGCAATTTTCTTAGCTGAACTTTCAGAGGATTCTTTAATTGCACCTACATTTAATGGGTCAGTTAAAAATTTTTGAAATATTATATTCATTTTTATTTTTTTAATTCGTACCTATACAACAAGGTAATAAAATCTTTAATTACATTGAATTTATATTTTACAATTAACTGATTGTTAATTTTCTCCAATATATAAAAACCACTTTCTTGCAGGCCTTCATCGACTTCCATTTTATCAATAAAATTATAATATGATATGACTTTGTTGTGTGAGCTTAATATTACATTTGAATTTTTATACAGTGGGATTTCTAAAACTTTTTTCTTGAGTTCTATGCCTATTTTTTTTCTGTCTAATGGATGAAAGGCCGTATAATGCAACAAGCCATCAAAAAAATCATCAATTTTTCCAAAAGCATACATTGCGGTTTCTTTTGCCCTGCATGATGGGCTACTAATTATTTTACCTATTTTAATTTCTCCATGTAGGAAAGCTTTTCCGATTAATTTTGACTCCTCAATTCCCTTTTCCGTTAAGCAGGTAGCTTTATACCATGTCTCTTGCCTTGCGTTTATATTGTTGTGCAATTCATAGGCATCAAAAGCTTCGACTGTATTTCCCCATTTTTGCCTTTCAGAATGTCTAAAAAACAAAATAAGACCGCCATCTTTAATCCTTTCAACCCAATATATTTTCTTTAAATCTTCACTCTCTAAATTTGTGTCGTATCCTCTTTTCTTAAGATAAGAGATTTGATTAGAGTTAAGATTTTGGGCTTTATTGTTTTTTACTTCAACTTCATTGATTTTAATATTCGCTTTAAAAATCAACTTATCCATTACAAATTTTTTAAGCAAAAAAATGGTTGTAAAAGTAAATATAAGAAAAAAAACTACACCAAATATTGTTTTTTTAAATTTCATTACAGAATAAGAAATGGTGCCCAAAGAGAGAATCGAACTCCCGACCTACTGATTACAAATCAGTTGCTCTACCAATTGAGCTATTTGGGCACAATGTGCACATATTATAAAATATTATCAAAAACAAGATAAATTTCTTATTTTTGAATTTTGATATCCAAATTTTCTAATAAAATTAATTTATTATTACAAAGGCTTCTATAGCCAATTGTTTTTTCCTTCATCATTTTAAATAGTGCTGGATTAAAACTATGAATATTAAACTGGTATGTAATTAAAATTAATGCATCATTTTGATCATGCAATTCTGACCATAGAGGGTTGTAAATTAAGTTTTTATAATCCCAAAAATTAACTGTTCGCTGAGTTCCCTCAAAAATAACTTTTCCTGGCCAATAAGAAGTGATTACAAAATATTTTTGCTTATTATTCTCAAATTGTAATTTCTTGATACACTGCACTTCATCACTAAATTTAAAGGATTCTGGTTTGTTTAAAACAAAAGGCTTAAATATAACTACAATTAAAAAAAATGAAGAAATATAATACGCCTTTTCTGGCCTATCTTTAAAAATAGATATTATCATAGTTTTTAATAATAATATTGAAGTAGGTAACACCATTAAACTTAATCTTATGTGTGTAGGATTAAATTGATCAATTAAAACAATAAATAACTGGGAGACTAAGCAACCATAAAAAATTGATTTTTCAAAATTATCTAATTTTTTTTTTGAATATAAGAATATAAAAGCAAAAATTGGTAAACTGTACAGGCTAACAAAAAGTAAAATTTTTTCAGAATAATCAGCTGTAATGTCTCTGAGGAAATTACGATCTAAATTAACGCTTCTGTTAAACATGTCATATTTAGATAAAGAGTCATTTAAAAAATAAGTTAATACCACCGCGGTTATAGATAATGAAAGAAGCAAACATAAATCGTATAGTGTTTCTTTTTTTTTATTTATTAAGAAAAAAATTCCAAGAATTGGAAAAAAGTAAACAATAAACCAAAAATCACATAACGAAAATATAAATGTACCAATATAAAGGATATATTTTCTTTCTATTTTTTGAGGTTGAAAAAAAAAATAATACGACAGTATTATGGCCATTACGGAGCTTAATCCATGATTACCTTGCATATAAAAATAGTTTTTTAAAATAATTGGTGCGGTAAAATCAAAATTAAAAGTATTACTTATTACGTAACTCGAAAATGAGTAAAAAAAATAAGTAAATAAAGTTGCAAGCACTAATATTGAAAAGGAAATGTATAATTCAAAATTAAATTTTCTTTTTAAAAAATAAGAAAATGTAATTAATAACACCAAGATATTTATTGGAGACACAAGAATTGAATGAATAACAATATTTCCGGTCAAAGAAGGGAGGAAGGAAATGAAAATATCTAAAAAATAATTCTGAGGTGGAAAAACCCAATTTTTTATACTTACACCAGTAATCAGGTCTCTAGAAAATGAATATGACCATATTGTATCGCTATTTATTAAAGCTTCCTGGTTATAAATAACATAAATAAAATGCGAGCTTACAAACAATAATATTGTGAAAGCTGATAAATAAATGCCATATTTTTTCATCTGAATTTTCTTATAAATACAAATAGGTAGAATAAAAATATTAGAACCAATGTAGACAGTGTTAAGTAATTAAAAAATTTCTGTAAAAAATTTTGTTTAAACTTTAAGGGTTTAAAACTTAACAAATTATCTAATTGACTTTTTTCCTTTAATTTAAAATTTTGACCTAAGCTTTTGCAATCATTTACATAAGGGAATAGCTCACATATTGGGTTATTAAAATTATACAGCTTATTTCTAACAATATAAGGGTCAATAAATAACTTTTCTGTTTGTTCATTTTTTTTGGACTTGTTAATTCTGATAACAATTTGAGTAAGTTGCTTTAATTGCCCTCCAAATCCAAGAATGGGTTCATAACAATGAAAAGGTGTCATCCTAAGTGCCAATCTTTCATAAACAGGCGTTAAAAAAGTTTCCTCACCATCAAAACCTTTTACCGCATCACTTTTACCAATGCCGCCTTTTATGTTTCTTGAGTTAATATAAATTGAGTTAATTTTGTAATCATTTTTGTAAATTTTTTCGTATATTTCTTTGTTACCATAATTATAATTTGAATATTTGCCGCCTAGAGATTTTGGAAATAACACTGCCTGAAGTATGATTAAAAAGGTTAAAGAATTAAAAATTAAATTATTTTTTTTAAAATCAAAATTGCTTAATAATAACGATGTAAAAATAACTAAGGGTATAAGATAGATCATAAAGAATCTTACATGTACCCACATATTATTTAGTACTGGTAAAGATCTTAAGTAATCAAAGACCTTGAAATCAAATAACAAAATAATTGGAAAAAAAATAATTATAAAAAACAGAAGATTTAAAATTTTATTAGAAAAAAAATCATTTTTAAGGTTTATTTTTTTCAAACTAACCGCTACCAAAAAAACAAATAATGGTACTAGAGTTAGACTATAATTAACTTCATGATGAAAGCTTGGGGTTAAAGTTTTATCTTGATAGTCAGGAAACAAAAATAAGCCCATAAATAAATGCTTTAAAATCACAAAAAGACTGTCTGATAACATGGGTTCAATAGTCAAACTTCTTGGAAAATTACTTAAAAGTTTTAGACCAGCATAAATCTTTGAACTAGACAACAATACAAAAATTAAAAAAGAGTAAAAATACTGAAAAATTAATTCTTTTTTGAAATCAATCATTAAAAAAATAATTAAAACAAAAAATACTGATAGCATTATATGAGGCAAAAGAGGTGCTCCTCCGCTATAGACTACTTGAGCCATTACTAGGGATGACAAAGTTAAATATACATATCTTTTTAAATTATTTTTTGGAAAATTAAGAGAATAATGCAATAAAAATAAATACAAAGGAACAAACGCAAATACTACATAGGCATAATGTGCTGATAAAAATCTTGCACTTAAATATCCATTAAACATAAACATAATAGCGCTAAGAAAAGATATTGGATTACTACACTTTAAAATCTTTTTAACAAATAACCACATTCCCCAAAAGGATACGCATGATAAAAAAACTAGATACAATCTCAAAGCTGCCATTGGATTAAAAATAATAAAAAAAACTTGTGAAAATGAATAGTAGAGATTTTGTGGATTTGGATAAAAAGGAAATGACATGCAGTAGGTTGGTGTGAACCAGGGAATTAATAAAAAATTTTTATTAAACCAAATAGATCCTGCGATCCATTGATTCATAAAATAATCAAAGTCAGCCAAATTATGGGATGTTGCTCCAATATATGGTTGAATAGATAGGTGATATATAACTAAAGATAAAAGGAAACATACAAAAGTTATAAAATCACTTCTTGAAAAAAATCTCATTAATGTGTGCTTATATATACTCAAAGTGATCGTTAAAGTACTTTTTAAGATAAGCTATAAATCCAACTCTTGTTTTTCTAACAACAACACCTTTTTTTTTGTTAAAAGTAAACGCTGAAACAATATAGCCTCTTAAAATCTCATAAACTAGGACCACAAACATAACAAAGGTAATTAACGGTAGATAATAACTTATTTGAATATAAAAATTTAAAAGCTTATCTCTTAAAGTTGGTTCTCTTTTATTGAGTTCATTAAGTTTGCTAGCTACAAGTTGTAAAGTTTTTTCATCTGGTACGCACTCAAAGGCTCTATATGTCATACCATCTCTACAGGATGGTTTTTTGAAAACTAGAGATTTTTTTACAGTTTTAATTGTTTTATCAATAATACTCTCTTCTTCTTCAACCTTTTTAGCTATAATTGGTGGAATTTTATCTTCGCCAAATTTTCCAAACATTGATCTATACGTGATAGAAAAAATGTTTGATTTTAAATCATTATCTGAACTTTTTGTGTAAAAGGTATTTGCTGTTAGGGTTCTTTTCTTTTTCTTATCAATAAAATTATATCCTAAACCAGTAGACAGATATGCTTCTTTCTTTTTAGGAGACTCCATTGTAAATGGTACTCCACCAGAAGAATAATTTGCAGTAGCTTTTGTTCCATCTAAATAATGTTCTTCAGATGCAAAAAGTGAAAAATTAAATTGCTTTGTTATATCTTCATCTTCTGAAAAATTTTTATCTAAAGATAGTCCAAGTTCTGGTCTAAGAGTTGCAATATTATCATTTTTAACATTCAGAGCTAAGCTCCCACCTTTTTCTTTAGTGTCATCTTTGAGTTCATATGAACCTTGCATTGATACAGTCGGTGAAAAATTCCAACCTCCAAAATTTAACTTGTGAGTATACTGACTAGTTAAATTTACACCGATGTCGTGCATTTGTGATTTATATTTATCATCAACCAATCCTCCACCAACTGAAACATTTCTAGTTGTATCCGTTCTAACTAAGTAGGTGCCCAATAAATGATTTATATTATGTGTATCTTCATTTATTTGTTTAAATGCACTTGCATGCATTGAATAACTTTTGCTCTGTCCAAAATCATTATTGTAATCTGTATCAGAGCTCGACAAACCATATGAATAACCTTGAAAACCATTGTTACCATTCATGTACTGTTCACCAAACAAAATTCCAAAAGTGTCATTTGAAAAACCAGTATATTCAGCGCCAATGTCTTTCCTTTTAGTTTTGCTTCCATAGGTTCTTACATATGCAGCTCTATCTTCGCTAACAAAACCAGATAACAAAGTTTTATTTTTATTATTTTTTAAAAATCCTAAAATTGAAGTATCGGAATAATCATAATGTTCACTCCAACTTGATCTTTCTTTGTACAATCCTGCTTCTTGTAAATCTTCAATTGTTAAATTATTTCCTGATGTTCTGGTAACGTTTCCAACTGAAGAAGCGGCACCCATTGAAGTAACATTGTTTAATGCTTTTTGAAATGTGTTATGTGTTTTTAAATGTTGCAAGTTTGTTAAAGCCAAAACTGAACCTTTTGACTCTTTTAATTCCTGATCAAGTTGAGCAACACTTACGTTATTAGAGGTATCTGTCCAATAAGTTGCGAGCGAAGCTAGAGTTCCTGAGGTTGCGTCATCAAAAATTTTTCCTAGCCCTTTTAATTTGGATTTCGAAGTTGTAGCCTGAACTGTTCCAGCGCCTCCTCCACCTCCAGAAGTCGACGCAGTTAAATCTAATTTTACTTGTCTATTGGTAGTATCATAAACAACTGTTGCGGTTGCTCCATTTAAATTTCCACTTGTAACAACTGTTTCAGTTGCAAATGTTCCATTTAACGCATTCCCAACTCCATTACTTCCATCAATTAGAATATAAGTTTTAGCTGTGTAAGTAGCGTTTGCTGCATCTAATCTAATTGTTCCAGCTAAATTTATGTCTCCATTTACAACTATTTTATCTGCATTTGATGCATTAAACTCGATTGTTACAGTCGAATTTGTTGTTAGATCTAAATCACCATTAATATTTAAAGTTCCAATACTATTTCCTGGTGTTAACGAACCATTGGTTACAGTTACATTTCCACCGATAATACCACCGCCACCAAAGGTTCCTCCATTAACCGTTACGTTATTACTAAAAATTGTATCAGTTGAGGACGACGCGTTACCCGCATAAAGAACACCCCCTGATACGGTAACATCACCTGAAATAGTACTTTCACCAAGCAGAGTTAGTGTTCCTGCTCCAGCTTTTGTTAATTTACCAGAACCTTCAAAAACTGTAGAGGATGATCCGGTATCACTACTGCTTAAAATAAGTGTTTTGCTTGATGCCACATTAGTGGTTCCAACTCCTGTAACTGATTTTACAGTATCATTCTCATCAACATCATAGGTGGCACCGCTTGCAACAATTACATTCGTACTGTCACTTAATGTACCTGTAACCGTTAATGTTCCCACATCAATATTTGTATTACCTGTATAAGTGTTTGCATTACTTAATGTTAGTGTACCAGAACCAAGTTTAGTTAAACTTCCACCTGTTCCGCTTACAACTCCTGTTATCGAAGAAGCTGAAGTATTACTAATTCCAAGATCATTTGAACCTAAATTTACAACTGAAGCTGTAATTGCTGCACCGGATAAGGTTTTTGAAGCACTAACTGTAGTTAGTCCTGTGTAAGTTTGGTTATTAATTGTAGCAACATCACCACCAATATTTGTTGTTCCACTTACAGATAAGTTTGTAACCCCCGCAATATCTCCATCTAAATCAAGATTTCCAGTAATTGTTAGCGCATTTGTTCCACCGGTTACTGCATTTAAGTTTACTGTCGAACCTTGAAGCGTTGTAGCTGCAGACAACGTAGTCGCGCCAGTATAAGTTTGGGTACCTGTTGTTGTTACATTTGCTCCAAGATTAGACGATCCACTAACTGATAAATTAGTGATACCTGATGCAGCTCCATCTAAATCAAAATTACCTGTAATAGTTAGTGCATTGCTTCCACCAATAATCTGACCACCAAAATTTACTGTTGATCCAGTTAAAGTTGAGTCTGAGGATAAAGTAGCTCTTCCTGTATAAGTTTGTGTTCCACTAGTTGTTACATTTGCACCTAAATTTGATGTGCTACTCACTGATAACGACGAAGCACTTGTAATATTTGCGTCTAAATCTAATCCACCTGTAATACTAATTACTCCTAGTGCTTGCGTTCCTCCTACCTCACCAGAAAATTGAACTACACCTGTTCCTACACTAGCATTTAAA
>CBFHHD010000029.1:0-14033 GCA_965655605.1 Candidatus Pelagibacteraceae bacterium
TCCTGACGAACAAGTGTTTTTAGTTGAAAACTTATCTTTTAGAGAGTTGGAGAGCACTATTAAAAAATATTGCGAAATACTTATTTGTTGCGAAGGTGGAGTATCTCATGTTTCACACAATCTTGGCAAACCTACTATAGCTTTTGTACAGGGTAATAGAGAAATTTTTTACAGACATTGGACTGGACATATGAATAAAATAAGATTGCTCAAAAGAGGCGATCAAAATTATATTTTAAAGAATCTAGAAAATTTGAATGAAAATATGCTTTTTAGATAACAATCCAATTGGATATTCTGCCAATGATTTGAATTCGGAAACAATTAGAGGTGCAGAAAATGCAATAATTAACTTAGCAAGCAATTTAGCTAGCCTAGATAATGATGTGTTAGTTTTTAATAATATTGATAAAAAATTACTAATTAACAATGTTATTTGGTCAAATTTAAAAGAACTTAATAATAAGGAGTATTATTTTGACATTGCGATTACAAATAACGACATTCGTCTATTAGACAATGTGAATTCAAAAAAAAAAATTGCAATATCACATAGCATTCAACCAATTGAAAAATTTCTTAGAAAAGGTCAATTAAAATCATATTTAAAAAATAAACCTAAAATGATTTTATTGGGAAAATATCACGATAGCAAAAGAAACTACTTGTTGAAAATTTTTGGTAAAGAAATAGTAGAGTGGGGTGTTGATGAATCATTAATAAATCATAAAATGATAGATAGTATAAAAGAAAATACAGCTATTTTTACATCACGTTCAGATAGAAATCTTGATATCGCAATAGAAGTGTGGAAAAAATATGTATTTAGTAACAATAACAAATTTAAGTTTAATATAACCCCCATATCCCAAGATTTAAGCAAATATAATATTTTTAATCGAAGACTTGAATCAAAAAATCATATGATTTCAGATCTTTCAAATTCAAAAATATGTATAATTCCAGGGCATAAAGCAGAATTATATTGTATTGCCGCTGAAGAAGCTAAAGAACTTTGTATACCCATTGTTACTTTGGGAACAGGTTCGCTTTCAGAAAGAATTGAACATGGTGTCAGCGGTTTGATTGCAAAAAATAATAAGGAGTTTGGAAATTATATAATTAATTTATTTAACGACAACAGAATATATAATACAATAAGGAACAACTTAAAAAATAACAGAGGTTCAAAGAACTGGAAAAAGTTATCAAAAAATTTTCTTCAGGCTATTATTAAATAGGAATTTAAAAATTAATTTTTTTAAGAGCGTTATTTTTAAACAAATTACTCTCGTGTATATAACGTCTAACCATTTGATTTGATTTATGACCCGTCATATTCATTATTTGCCTTTCATTAGCTCCACTTTCAGCAGTAGAGGTGGCAAAGCCCGATCTTAAACTGTGCCCAGAATAATTTGATGAATCTAAACCAACTTTAAGAGTGTATTTTTTTATAATCAGTGCCACATTTTTATCTGACATGTTAAACACCTTTTTCGAATTTGCTAAAATATCTTTTGAGTAATTGCACCATTCTTTTAAACTATTAACTGGGCAAAATTCTGTTTTTGAGAAATAGGGGATAGCTTTTACCATACCCTCACCAGATTGATCAGTTTTTGATCTTTTTATAAAAATTTTAAGACCCTCATTTACAAATTCTAAATCATCATATTCTAAGGCCACCAACTCTGATCTCCTAAAAGCTCCTGCAAAACCTATTAATACAATTGCTTTGTTTCTTAATCTGATTTTTATTTCTTTTTCTAAATTAATTGCACTTATAATTTTTTTTAAATCCTCAGTGGAAATTGGTTTTTTTGATTTTTGGAATGTTCCAAGTTGTTTTTTTATACTATTTAAATTTTCGCTTATTATTGGATGTGTAAAATCAATGTGTTTACCTGCCATTTTGTGCGTAACTTTAATTGCTGCCATTTTTCTTTTTATTGTGCTCAATTTACTATCTTTTGAGAGCTCCGTAATATAAAGGCTGATTGTTCTTGGGTTGGCTGGCAATGAAGCCATGTTAAAATTTTGACAAAATTTATTAAAGCTAGAGATATCGGCTTTGTAAGCTCTTAGAGTGTTTTTAGACTTTGAGCTTTTAATATTCTGAAGTGTTTGTGCTTCAAGATTGTTTAATTTATTTATAATATTTGACATAACTTCCGATAACAATTAATTATCGGAATATATAATACAACCATTAATTTATGTCAATACCGATTAAAGCATAATATTTACAATATATGTTTATCAGCTTTGGTGATTTTGAAATAGAAGTGAAGTTGTACGACACTGATACAGCAAGGAAAATTAAGCAAATTGAACAATTCACAACTAAATTAAATACTTGGGGTGAAGAGGTGTATTTTAAAACCCCCTTAAACCATTTGAAATTAGAGCCAAACGCAAGAGATATAGTTGAATTTGGTGAATTAGCATATTGGACAGAGGGAAACAGTATAGCAATAGGTTTTGGGCCCACTCCAGCGTCTTTAAATAAGGAAATTAGGCTAGTTTCAAAGGTTAATGTTTGGGGAGAATATCAGATTACTGATGATTTATTGTTTATGTTTAAAAAATTAAAAAATGGTGATACTGTTTCATTACTTTCTTGATATATATTAATAAATTATTATAATATAATAAAATCAGTAACTTAATTTAATATATTAATTTAAAATATTAATAATTAGTAAACATAATAATTATAGACAAATCAATAAAAAATTATATTTATCGAATATCCCAAGAGAGTGATAGACGATAGCCATCTCTGTTCCTCTTGGGTGTAAAAGATTATTAGTTTTTAATAGAACCAGCAGACATAATAAATTTAGAAGCTTCCTCAAAGGACATATCAAGATATTTGACGTCTTTTTCTGGAATAACTAATAAAAATCCACTGGTTGGATTGGGCGTAGTTGGAACGAAAATGTTAACCATCTTCTCCCCTACTTTATCTGTAACTTCACCTTCATTAATACTCGTTGCAAAACCAATTGAATATATACCCTTTCTTGGATATTCAATTAAAACCATTTTTTTTTCATTATTGTTATCTACAGAAGCAAAACTTTTTGTTAATTGTGACAAGCCTTTGTAAATTGTCTTTAAAACTGGTATTTTGTTTAGTAATTTTTCATTCCACCTAAGAAAAAATTTACCTATAAATGTTACAGAAAACATTCCTACAATAGTAATTAGTGCAAAAGTAATTAGGATTTCTAGACCCGGTATATCAAATGGGAGATATTGGTTTGGATTTATTGATTTTGGCAAAAGATTAGAAAAAACCCTTTCTATAAAAAAGGTTAAATAAATGGTTATTCCAATCGGAATCAAAACAACTATTCCAGCAAAAAAGTAGTTTCTAATTCTAACTAGAAAAGAAACCTTTTTTTTATCGATTTTTTGATCCATTTAAATAGTATTACCAGCTGAATATACGATAAATACCAAAATAAGTATTAAAATTGCTATTAAAACTTTGTTATCTAAGTTCATTGAATTAATTGATTATATACCTTAATTATATCATTTTTAGGCTATGAAAAGAAGAGAATTTATAAAATACATGGGTTGTGGATGCTGCTCTGTTCTGATGCCCTCTTGTTCATCAACACCCATCACAAATAGGAAGCAACTAAAAATTTATCCTGAGTCTGTGATAAATAAGAATGCAGAAAAAGCTTATGCTCAATTCAAAAAAAAGGCTAAAATGAGCAAAGACATTGCGACACTAAATATGATTAAAAGAATTGGTGGCAAAATGGAAAGGGCCATTTCACATTATTTTAATTCTAAAAATTTAAAAGATCCAAGCAAAGGTTTCAAATGGGAATACATTTTAGTTGATGATGACAAAATGCTTAATGCCTGGTGTATGCCAGGTGGAAAAATTGCTGTTTATACAGGTATTTTAAAAGTCACAAAAAATGAGGATGGTTTAGCAAACGTAATGGGTCACGAAATAGCTCATGCTGTAGCTAAACATTCTGTGGAACGCGCAAGTGCAGGAGCTGTTTTAAACGTTGGTACAATGGTTGCTGATATCTTTACTGGTGGCGCAGTTAGCAGAACAAGAAATGAAGTTGGAAGGAATACAGGTGTAGACATTATGGCTGTTGGGATCTTTAATCCTTTTACAAGAAAGCAAGAAAGTGAAGCAGATTATTTAGGTTTAGCTTTCGCATCATTGACAGGTTATAATTTGTATGAAGGGGCTGAGCTTTGGAAGAGAATGAAAAAAGAAATGGGAAAAGAAATTCCTCAGTTTTTAAGTACCCATCCATCCCCTACAAATCGAATTAGTCAAATTAGGAATTGGATACCGCAAATAAGACAACAGTTTCCTAAAATAAAAAATATTTAGTTTTTTTTTATCTTCTTAAAAGTCTTTTCTAAACAAGATTTACAATAGAGACGCTTTTTCTCTTTAAACTCTTTAATACTTGCCTTTGTAGATTTTTTACAATTGAAACAATTAAGGTAATAAAACATTTGTTTTATAAGTTACATTATAAAGAAATGGTGAGCCCTGTTGGATTTGAACCAACGACCCATTCCTTAAAAGGGAATTGCTCTACCGACTGAGCTAAGGGCCCACATTAACACTAATAACTATTATCATTTATTAAAAATCACAATAATATACAAGAGTTTTTTCAGCTATTTAATGTCTCAAAATATTGATTATAAAATTGACTGAAAGTCTTATTATTAATTGAATCTCTTATTTTCTTCATAAGATCTTGATAGAAGGCAATATTGTGCCAAGTCAGCAAGGTTGATGCTAAAATTTCATTAGTATTAAAAAGATGGTTTATATAATTTCTGGAATATAAGTTTGAAGCTGGGCAATTTACATTTGTATCTAAAGGGCTATCATCAAAGGTATATTTGGCATTTTTAATATTTATTTTCCCACCCCAAGTAAAGGCTAAACCATTCCGTCCTGTTCTTGTCGGCAAAACGCAATCAAACATATCAATCCCCCTTTTAACCGCGCCCAACAAGTCACCAGGTGTGCCTGTGCCCATAAGATATCTAGGTTTATTTTTAACCATGTGCTCAGTTATTGTTTCTGTAGTATCGAACATTTCGTTTTGAGTTTCTCCTACTGCCAGTCCTCCTAAAGCATAGCCGTCAAATCCAATATCGACTAATCGATCGAGACATTCTTTTCTCAGGTCATTAAAAACTCCACCCTGAACAATGCCGAATAGCATCTTTTCATTATTTGTACCAAATTCTTTCTTAGATCGTTCTGCCCATCTAATTGATAAATTCATGGAGTTTTTAATTCTCCCCTTGTCTTTTGAATATTCAGGACATTCATCAAAAACCATTATGATATCGGAATTTAGTTTTTTTTGAATATCGATACTAACTTCAGGAGATATAAAAATTTTCTTCCCATCAATATGAGAGTTAAAAGTTGCTCCCTCTTCACTAATTTTGGTATTATTGGAAAGTGACATAACTTGAAAGCCACCAGAATCTGTAAGGATTGGTTTTTGATAATTCATGAACTCATGAAGGCCTCCTAACCTCTCAATTCTCTCAGTTCCTGGTCTTAAGAACAAGTGATATGTATTACAAAGAATGATTTGTGCACCAGTTTGATTGACCTGGTCTACCGTTAAAGCTTTCACAGTAGCGGCAGTACCGACAGGCATAAAAGATGGCGTATCTATTACACCTCTCTTAGTGATAATTTGACCTAAGCGCGCTCCAGAGTCTTCACTTATTAATGAAAACTTTGCAGTAGACATCTATTTTTCTATTGTAATGCTTTCAATGATATCAGGATTGTCAACAGAACCCGTTCCAGGAGCTCCTCTTTTTATCTGATCTACAAATTCCATACCAGATGTGACTTTACCAAAAGCGGTATATTGCCTATCTAAATGTGGGTGTGAATCAAAACATATAAAAAATTGACTATTTGCACTATCGGGACTTTGAGACCTTGCGGCTGAGAGAGTCCCTTTTTCATGAGGTATGTCATTAAACTCAGCTTTTAAATCCGGTAAATCAGAACCGCCTGTCCCAGCCATTGCTAGATTAAAGTTTTTTTTAGTATTTCCATGTTGGACATCGCCAGTCTGAGCCATAAAACCATCAATAACTCTGTGAAACACAACACCATCATATAAACCTTTTTCACTTAGCTCTAAAAACCTTTTTACATGGTTAGGCGCAACATCATTGAAAAGCTCTATTTTTACTTCACCATACTTTAATTTCATTATTACTTTTGGATTTTCCACAGTTTCTCCTTTTATTGCGAACATAATAAAACATATAAAAAAGCAGATTATTTTTTTATTAATATTCATTATTTATATTTTTTTTTTAAATACATCAAAGCAGGTTTAGGTGCAAATTTTTCAACATTACCTTTTAAGAAGGCGATTTCCTTAACCATCCTAGATGAGATTGTTTGGTTTTCAATATCAGCCATTAGAAAAATTGTTTGAATATTTTTATTTAGTTTACTGTTCATCCCAGATAGCTGGAACTCATATTCAAAATCAGCAACCACTCTTAATCCTCTAATTATAATAGATGCCTTTATTTTATTACAATAATTGACTGTTAGCACATCAAAACTAACTACTTTAATTTTGTTAATAATATTTTTGGGAAGAACTGAAATAGATTTTTTAACAATATTCATCCTGTCTTTAACTGAAAATAATGTCTTCTTATTTTTATTGCTAGCTATGCCTATATACAAAACATCAACAATCTTTACTGCTCTTTTAATGATATCTAAATGACCAAAAGTAATTGGATCAAACGTGCCCGGATATAAAGCAATTTTTTTACTCATTATTTTCAGCTAACCTTACAGCAGAAACAACTTTTTCTCCATCGGCAGTTTTAAAAATCCTTACCCCTTGAGTATTTCTTCCAGCAACACGTATTTCACTAACTTTAACTCTTATCATTTGCCCTTTATTTGTAACAAGCATTATGTCATCCTCAATATTAATTGGAAAAGATGCTGCGACATTTCCATTTCTTTCGGTTGTAGCAATGTTTATTATACCCTGGCCACCCCTACCAGTTTCTCTAAACTCATAAGACGAGGACCTTTTACCATATCCATTTTCTGTAAGTGTCAAAATAAACTGTTCTTTTGATTTTAACTCATCCTTATCTGAAGATAATAAATTTGGATTCAAGATAGACAGCGAAATAACTCTATCTTTTTCCTTTAAAGTCATTCCTTTAACACCTTTAGAGCTTCTTCCCTTGAATAGTCTAATTTTCTTACTATTTACTCTTAAACTTTTTCCGAAATTTGAATTTATCATTATATCTTCTTCACCTTTTAACAATTTAACAGAAACTATCTCATCATTGCTATCTAGTTTCATTGCTATTTTTCCATTTGATTGAATATTTTGAAAATCTTCGAGATTATTCTTTCTTATTTTGCCAAGCTTTGTAATGAATATAATATTAAATTTAGACCATTCTCCTTCATCTTCTGGCAGTGGCATAATAGATGAAATGTAGCTTTGATTATCTAAAGGAAACAAACTATGAAGAGATTTCCCTTTTGATTGACTAGAACCTTCAGGTATTTTCCACGTTTTTATCTTAAAGACTATTCCTTTGTTAGAGAAAAATAAAACGGGCGTTAATGTGTTTACAGAAAATAATTGTGTAACAAAATCTTCTTCTCTTGTTACAATCCCAATTTTACCTCTGCCACCTCTTTTCTGTGTTCTAATAGAGGTTATTGCAGCTCTTTTGATATACCCTTTGTTTGTAACATTTACCACAACTTGTTCTTTTTGAATAACGTCTTCAACTTCAACATTTTCAACCTGATCAACAATTTTGGTTTTGCGAGGTGTGGCAAACTTACTTTTAATATTGGTTAATTCGTTTTTAATTAAATTGATAAGTTCTTTTTTTTCATTTAATATTTTTTTTAGACTGGTTATTAATTTGTAAAGATCTTTTAACTCGTTATTAATTTCTTCATGTCCAATAGCAGTTAGTTTTTGTAGTCTTAAATCTAGAATAGCTTTGACCTGATAATTGGATAACTGATATTCATTAATACCATTAAGCTCATTTATTTCTAAAATTTGACTATCTAACCTTGTTTTCTTAAAGCTCCATTTCTTTTTTAACAGTTCAGATCTAGCATCACTTGGTGTATTAGATTTTCTAATCAACGATATTATTTCATCAATATTTTCTATTGCTATATAAAGCCCAATGAGAATATGAGATCTATCTCTAGCTTTTTTTAAATCAAATAAAGTTCTTTTGATTATTGTTTTTTCTCTAAATTTAATAAATATTTCAATAAATTGCTTCAGGTTTAGCAACTCTGGCTTTTTTTCATTTATGGCTAAAGTATTAAAACCAAATGAACTTTGTAACGGTGAAAATTTATATAGTTGATTAATAACTACGTCTTGATTTGTTGCTTTTCTTAGCTCAATAACAATTCTTACTCCCTCTTTGTTTGACTCATCTCTTAAGTCAGCGATCCCTTCGATTTTTTTATCTCTAATTAGTAATGCAATTTTTTGAATTAAAGTTGTTTTGTTCACTTGATATGGAACCGACTTTATTACAATTAGTTTTCTGTCTTTTGTTCCATCCTCAACTTCAATTTCACCACGTAATTTTATTGAACCTCTGCCTTTTTCATATCCATTTTTAATTTCACTTTTACCTAAAATCATTCCACCTGTTGGAAAGTCTGGGCCTGGAATTTTCTTCATCAATTCACTGATAGAAATTTTTGAATTGTCAAGAAAGGCTAAAGTGCCATCTATTACTTCACCGAGATTATGCGGTGGTATATTGGTTGCCATCCCTACTGCTATACCGCCTGCGCCATTAACTAATAAGTTCGGAAATTGCGATGGCAGTACCGTTGGTTCAGTTTCACTATCATCATAATTATTTTGAAAACTTACAGTATTTTTGTCGATATCAGAAATGAGGTATTCAGATATTTTGGCCAACTTAGTTTCTGTGTATCTCATAGCAGCTGCCCTATCTCCATCTAACGAGCCAAAATTACCCTGCCCATCTAGTAGCTTGGTGTTCATTGAAAAGTCTTGAGCCAACCTAACTAAAGCATCATATACTGCCTGATCTCCATGAGGATGATATTTACCTATGACATCACCTACAACTCTTGCTGATTTTCTAAATTGTTTAGACCAATCATAACCACCTTTATACATCGCGTAAATAATTCTTCGGTGAACTGGTTTCAACCCATCTCTAGCATCAGGTAATGCCCGAGATACAATTACACTCATTGCATATGACAAATACGATGACTTCATTTCATCGCTAATATTTCTATTACCTGTTTTTTTTACTGACATTTAAAAATAAATTTTAAAAAGGAACTTCATCATCCAATTCATTTGTCGGTACATTGTTATCTGACGGTAATGAACTGCTATCTTGATTCATGCTGCTATCATCGACCCGTTGGCCTGATCCTGAACTTCCCAGCATAGTAAGTGTAGAATTATATCCCTGCAAAATTACTTGGGTGCTATATTTTTCTTGACCATTGTTGTCTGTATACTTTGTGGTCTGTATTTGGCCTTCTATGTAAACTTGAGCACCTTTTTTAAGGTATTGCTGTACAACATTAACTAACCCTTCGTTAAATATAACTATTCTGTGCCACTCTGTTTTTTCTTTTTTCTCTCCAGTATTCTTATCCTTCCAACTTTCAGAGGTTGCCAAACTTAATCTTGCTACATTTTTTCCATTAGACATCTGTTTGATCTCTGGATCATTTCCCAGTCTACCAATCAATAAAACTTTATTTAAACTTCCAGCCATAATTAATTACAATTTCTGATTTAATATTTATAAATATACCATATATCAGTTGTACATTTAACTAATTATTATTTAAATCATCAACAGGTATGCAAAAAAACATAATAGTAAAAGGCGCCAAAGAGCACAATTTAAAAAATCTATCTGTAGAAATACCAAGGGATAAATTGGTGATTGTAACTGGCCTCTCAGGGTCAGGAAAATCATCCTTAGCATTTGATACCGTATATGCTGAAGGTCAAAGAAGGTACGTTGAAAGCTTATCCGCATATGCACGACAATTTTTAGATAAAATGAAAAAGCCCAATGTTGATTTGATAGAGGGTCTTTCACCTGCCATTTCTATTGAGCAAAAAACAACCTCTAAAAACCCTAGATCAATCGTTGCAACGGTGACTGAAATTTATGACTATATGAGAGTGTTGTATGCCCGTGTTGGCATTCCTTTTTCACCATTCACTGGCAAGGAAATTAAATCTCAAACAGTTTCAGAGATAGTTGATAAAATATTAGACCTTCCAAAGCCATGTAAAATTTCATTATTCTCACCTATTGTTAGGGGTCGTAAAGGTGAATACAAGAAGGAGTTTTTATCCCTAAGGAAGCAGGGTTATGAAAAGGTAAGAGTAGATGAGAAAATTTATGAATTAGATGATGTTCCAGATTTAAATAAAAAACTTAAGCACAATATTGATGTTCTAATAGATAAATTTACAAATAAGAAAGATGAAATAAAAAGAATTTCAGAGAGCGTCGAAGCGGCTTTAAAGCTTTCTGATGGTCTAATATATGCAGAATTTAAAAATGAAACTCTTCCTAAAGAACATCAAAAATTAGAAAAGATTACTTTTTCATCAAAATTTGCATGTCCAGAAAGTGGTTTTACCATAGAAGAAATTGAACCTAGATTGTTTTCATTTAATTCTCCGTTTGGTGCTTGCACTGAATGTGATGGGTTAGGAATGGATTTATATGTAGATCCAAATCTTGTAGTCCCAAATGATAAAATTACTTTAGCCGATGGTTGCATAAAGCCATGGGCTAGCAGTTCATCTGTTTATTATGCGCAAACACTCACCTCTTTAGCAAAGCACTATAACTTTTCTCTTAACGATTCTTGGAAAAAACTATCTAAAAAAATACAAGATACTATTTTATACGGCTCTGATGAAGAAGAAATTAAATTTTCTTACGATGACGGTTACGGAAAATATTCTAGCACCAAAACATTTGAGGGAGTTATAACAAATCTCGAACGAAAATATTTAGAAACAGAAAGTGATTGGAAAAGAGATGAAATATCTCAATACCAAAGCGAAAAAGAATGTGGGACTTGTAATGGTTTTAGACTAAAGGAAGAGGCGCTTTGCATAAAAATCAATAAAAAGAATATAAGTGAAGTCACAAAATTATCAATCAAGGATGCTTTTAATTGGTTTACTGATCTACCTAAAGATTTATCTAAAAAGGAAAATGAAATTGCAATGCATGTCCTTAAAGAAATCAATGAAAGGTTAAAATTCTTAGTGAATGTTGGTTTGGAATATTTAAATTTATCAAGATCCTCAGGGACATTGTCAGGTGGAGAGTCCCAAAGAATTAGACTGGCCTCACAAATTGGATCTGGTTTACAGGGCGTTTTGTATGTGTTGGATGAACCATCTATTGGATTACATCAAAAAGATAATACCAAGCTTTTAGAGGCCTTAAAAAGACTTAGAGACCTTGGTAATTCCGTCATTGTTGTGGAGCATGATGAGGAAGCGATGATTACATCAGACTATATTATTGATATTGGCCCCTTCGCTGGTGTAAATGGCGGGCAGGTAATTGCGACGGGTAACTTTGAGGAAATTAAAAAAAACAAAAATAGTATTACCGGTGATTATTTGTCTGGTAGAAAATTCATCTCAATACCAAAAAATAGAAGGACAGCTAAAAATGGAAGACATTTACAATTATCAGGTTGTACAGGTAATAACTTAAAAAATGTTAGCTTTCATGTGCCACTAGGTACATTTACTTGTGTAACTGGAGTATCTGGAAGCGGTAAATCAACGGCTATTCTTCATACCCTTTACAGGGCTTTAAATTTAATGATTAACAAGTCGTATTCAAGACATATGCCCCAACCTTTTAAAGGTATCAAAGGCTTTGAATATTTAGATAAAATTATAGACATTGATCAGTCTCCAATTGGCAGAACACCAAGATCTAACCCCGCAACCTACTCAGGCGCATTTACACCTATAAGAGACTGGTTTGCCGGACTACCTGAGGCAAAAAGCAGAGGCTACAAACCTGGAAGATTCTCATTTAATGTCAAGGGTGGTAGATGTGAAGCTTGCCAAGGTGATGGTGTAATAACTTATGAAATGCACTTTTTACCTGACGTGTTTGTCCAATGTGACATTTGTAAGGGGAAAAGATACAACAGAGAAACTTTAAGCGTTACATATAAAGATAAAAGCATATCTGATGTTTTGGATATGAGTGTTGATGAAGGCGTAAGTTTTTTTGAAAACATACCCGTAATAAAAGATAAGCTTTTTACACTTCAAAAAGTTGGTCTTGGCTATATTAAAATAGGTCAACAAGCCACTACGTTATCAGGTGGTGAAGCTCAACGTATTAAATTAGCTAAAGAACTTTCTAAAAGATCAACGGGGAGAACAATTTATATACTCGATGAACCGACTACTGGTTTACATTCTCACGATATAAAAAAACTTTTAGAAGTTTTGCAAGCCTTCGTTCAAAAAGGAAATACAGTTCTTGTGATTGAACACAATATGGATGTAATTAAAACAGCTGATTGGGTAATAGATATGGGTCCAAACGGTGGTGATAATGGTGGTGAAGTTTTATTTCAAGGAAAACCTGAAGACCTAATAAAAATCAAAGGTAGTTATACGGGTCAATATTTATCTAAAATTTTGAAAGCTAGTAAATTAAAAAAGACAGCTTAATTAAGGTGTATTATCTATAACCTCGTTCCAATTTCTTTTAACATTAAGAATTAAAATTATTGGCGAGGCTACAAAAATAGAAGAATATGTTCCAATGATAACGCCCCAAATTAAAGCAAAAGAGAATCCTTTAAGAATTTCACCACCAAAGATATAAATTGCAATCAATGCAAGCAATGTAGTTACAGAAGTTTTGAGCGTTCTAGGTAAGGTTTCATTTACTGAAAGATTAATTAGTTCTATTAAATTAGTAGTTTCGTCTTTCTTTAAATTTTCTCTAATTCTATCATAAATCACAACTGTATCATTCATTGAGTAGCCAACTATAGTTAATACAGCAGCTATAATGGATAGGTTAAATTCAAAACCAATAATTGAAAATGCGCCTAATGTTAAAATTACATCATGACAAAGTGCTAAAATTGAGCCTAGGCTAAATTGCCATTCAAACCTAATCCAAATATAAAAAAGCATCAATGCTAAGGCAATAATAACAGCGTATATTCCACTTTTTGTTAACTCTTTACTTATCTTTGCCCCTACCAGCTCAACTCTTCTAAAATTAATTTTTTCATTTAATTTATCTTCTAAATTATCTTTAATGTTTGGAATAAATTCAGCTTTACCGCTTTTCTTCTCTAATATTGCAAGGAAGGTAGCGCTATCACCAAATTCTTTAACTTTTACGTCGCCCAAATCGCTATCCAATAATACAGTTCTTATTTTATCAGCTGAAAAATCTTTGTTAAATTGCATTTCAATTACCGTTCCTCCTTTAAAGTCTATGCCTAAATTTAACCCTTTGGTAAAAAAGGCAACAAGAGAGATGGATACCAATATTATAGATAATACTAAAAACTTTTTATAATTTTGAATAAAAGGAATTTTATTTTTATAAATGCTGATCATCTAATTACAATTTCCCTACCTTTCATCGATTTAATATATGAAGAAACAAAAAATCTACCCACTACAAAAGTAGTAAATAATGAGGTTATTATTCCTACAGTTAATGTTACAGCAAATCCTTTTATTGGACCGCTACCCACAAAATATAAAACAAAAGCAGCTATCAGTGTTGTAATGTTTGCATCTAACAAAGTTGTTAAAACTCTTTTGTACCCATTGTCAAAAGCGATCAGAGGATTGTTTTCAATTTTTAATTCTTCTTTAATTCTCTCGTAAATCAAAATATTGGCATCA
>CBFHHD010000030.1:0-13705 GCA_965655605.1 Candidatus Pelagibacteraceae bacterium
CCTTTTCCAAAATTCTCCGCATTTTTAACTGTAGTTTTTGCATGACTATAACTGATCCAATCAATACAAGAGCCCCCTATCCCAGGAATCATTCCAATAAAACTTCCAATAAAAGAACACCTTAAAACTAAAAATTTATTGGCTAAAAAATCTTTAAAACCTTGTGACCACCCAGTTTTCTCTAAATTGGCTTTTTCACTAACTGGTTTGTTGGTTCTTAAAAGTTCAACTATCTCAGGTACCGCAAAAATAGAAATTGCAATAACCATTAAATGAATACCACCACTTAAATAAGTAACTACAGGATTATGTACATCTAAAAAAGTACTTAGATCTAGTCTGTATTCAGAAGTTGCTGGAGCAATACCAATTGCTCCAATAATTAATCCAAAGCAAGCTGAAATCATCCCCTTTGCAATACTTGATCCTGTTAAAGTACCAACTATAGAAATTCCAAATATAGCTAGCATTAACATTTCACCTGTTCCAAACGCTAAAATTATTGGTTTTGCAATTTGAATAATAAATGTAAGCAAGATCGCACCAAACAACCCCCCAAATAAAGATGCAAAAAATGCAGCAGATAGTGCTCTTGCTGCTTGCCCTTTTTTTGCTAGAGGAAAACCATCCATTACAGTTGCTTGTGCAGACACAGATCCTGGAACACCAATTAAAACTGCTGGGAATGTATCCGAAGTTGCAACAACTGATAAAAGTCCCATCATCATAGCAATCCCTGAAATTGGTTCCATGCCAAAAACAAATGGCAGCAGTAAGGACAACCCAACTGTTCCTCCAAAACCTGGAATAACTCCAACTGCTAAACCAATCGCAACACCTAACAATAAAAAGAAAAACGATTGCCCAGATAAGACAGTTACCAAAGCACTTAGTAAAGATTCTAACATTTTAAATATCCTAAAATTTTACACATAATTTTTTTCCATCCATACATGCATAAAGTCTGCAATTTTTTGGCTATTTTTTTCATGCATCATCATATGACCATTACCTTTGATATCATGATCATCCAGCTTTACAAAATCATGCTTTACACCTGCTTGTTTTAAAAAATTGCTTGTACCATGATCATACGGTGCGTGGTACGAAGATTCAGCAGTTAGAATCATGATTTTAACTTTGGCTAAATTAACTAATTTTCTTGCAGGCTCTTTTTGAAGAAAACATTGCACAAGATTGTCTGGGGTATTAGTTTTATCAATTTCTGGAATAAGGTTTTCATCATGATTTAAAGGTGGATCATAAGTCAAACGAGAATAAGTAATACCGTTTGGTCTGTCAGGTTCTGAGCTTGTTTGATACCAGTCCTTATCAAAATTATTTTTTTTAAACGTTTGTTTGTCTAAGTGAGAATGCTGAACACCTCCATAAGATACATTGTAAAATGGAGGTCCGTTTGGCTCAACAGCTATACAAGCTTTTACTTTATCAGGTTTGGCATCTGCAGCTAACCAGCAAAAGGGTCCCCCTTGACTATGGCCCAACACAGCAACTTCTCCAACTTTATCTATTAACTCGGACAATGCTATTTTTGACATTTCCTCAATATCTACTCTGTCAGCCATCGTATTAACTTGTGAAGCCATATATTGTTCGAAAATGGGATCGCCTCTCAAACCAGAACCTGGCCACTGAGTGTGTGTTTTGGCTTGTGGCCAATTGCCTTTTGAAGACATTGCAGTAAAACGCCTTTCTGCATCGTCTAAATTTGTCTCTCTTTCAAGGTATTTACCGTAAAGATTTTCAGAATAACCTGAGCGAGCTCTACCTGGCTGATCAACGATAAACACTTGATAACCATGATGAAGAAAATTGTGTAACCATCCTCTTCTACCGTCTGCAGTTGTTATAAATCCCGAGCCTGATTGGCCACCACCATGAATTAAAATTATTTTTTTTCCGTTTTGTTTTTTTGGAATGAAATGCTCAACATACATTTGGCCTCTAACGAATGTAGAATTTTTAACAGTTGTTTTTAAACCACCAACAAAAAAAATTTTGTGGTCCTCTAATGAAATTTCTGATGAATTTTGCATAATAAAAAGAGGGACTAAATTAGCCCCTCTTTAAATTTTGTAAAAAGATTTACTTCTTATCTTTCCAAGCTTGTAGAAACTTGTTTGAAGCAGAATCTATTGAAGTTGCTTTTTTCAAAGCTGGCTTCAATGCTTTTCCAGTAACTTGCTCATACTTTCCAAGCTTTTTGTTAATTACCTTCATTGCTGCTGGGTCATTAACAATTTGTGCCGCTGCTTTAGTCCAAGTTTTTTTCACGTCAGCTTTAGCTGATTTTGGCAACATAATATACTTTTGAGTTGCAAATCCAGCTGTAAACATAGCAGTCCATGCTTTAGCTTGAGTACCTTTGAATTTTTTTCCAGTTACTTTTTCGTAAACCTCTGGAAACGCAGGTATATCTGGGAAGTTAGGATCTCTAACAACTTTTCCGTCTACTAATGCGCCCCAAGTCATAAGAGGAACCATTTCACCTTTTCCAACTAATGGCTTAACGTGCTTTAAATATGAAGCAGTTGTTTGATAATCAATAGTTGTCTCTCCTCTTAAGATAGCTGCTCTTCCGCCTTTTCTACCTTTCATTCCGTAAACAACTTTTGTATCCATTCCAAGCATATCAAATGCTAAAATTGGAACTGCATCTAAAGATGTTTTTCCTTGAGATCCATATACAAGTTTAGCTGATTTTAATTTATTAAAATCTTTTATAATATCTGTGATCCCCGCATCACTTCTTACGTAAACAACACCACCTGTACCACTTGCAAACACAGGATACATATTTTTGTATTTATATCTAACTCTTTTATCTTTGAAGATAAATGGAAGTTGAACTGATCCTGAGGTTCCAAATACAACTAAACCATCTTTATCTTTACCATGCTCTGCAAAGTATTTATTTGATGCTCCGATCGCTTTACCTTCAGTTACATTTTTTACTACTACTGATGGATTACCCGGTAAACTTTTGCTTAGGATCGGTGCAAGAGCTCTTGCCCAAGTGTCTGATCCACCACCTGCTTTAAATGGAATCCACATTGTTACTGTTTTTCCAGAATAATCTGTTCCACCGTGTCCACCTGCAAATGCAGTAGACATCATAAGAACTGATGCAACTAATGTTGCAATTAACTTATTAAACATTATTGTTTCCCCTATGAGTTTTAGTTTGTTACTATTATTAAATTTAATAATGAAAACGTTAAAACATGTTCCACAATGCAAAACAACAGCTTATGAAAAATATAGATAATGCAGTGCACTAAAATTAAGAAAAATAAGCTCATCGATTTTTCAACAGAAGTATTGGTTAAAAATAAGGTCTCAAAAACACACGCTAAGATTGTATCTAGTCTTCTTGTACGAGCTGATGAGAGAGGTGTTTGGTCACACGGAATAGTTAGGCTGCCAGTTTACATAAAGCGATTAAAGAAAAAATCCGCAAACCCTAGGCCTAAAATTAAATTTAAAAAAATCACTAATAGTTCATATCATCTAGATGGAGATAATGGACTTGGATTTATTTCAGCTTTTGAAGGTATAAAAAAATGTGTTGAGTTAACAAAAAAAAATGGAGTTGGTTTAATAGGAGTCCATAAGAGTAATCATTTTGGAATGTCTGCAAACTATTTGGAATATGCTACAAAAAAAAATTGCTTGGTTTGGGTTTTTACCAATGCATCAAAAGCTCTACCGCCTCATGGCGCAATGGCTCCTTTTTTTGGCACAAGTCCGTTTGCTTTCGGATGTCCAACCAAAAATAAGGATAAGCCATTTATTTTAGATATGGCCTCCTCATCAGTTGCGAGAGGTAAATTAAAATTTGCCGCTCAAAATGGAATAAAAATACCTTTTGGTTATGCTTTAGATAAATTTGGAAAGCCTACAAACGATGGTCAAAAAGGCTTTGAGGGAATTATGCTACCTTTTGGTGGAATGAAAGGAGCAGGGTTATCTTGGATGATGGATATAGTATCTGGTATTTTTACAGGAGCAAATCATAGTGGGAAAGTTAAAAATGCTATCAGTGACTTTACGGGAGCATCTAATGTAGGTCACTTAATGATCTGTATGAGAACAGATCTTTTTCAACCACATGCAAGCTTTATCAAAAAAATTGAGTATGGAATTAGACAGGTTAAAAAGCTAAAAAAGGCGAAAGGCTTCAGGGAAATTTTACACCCTGGTGAGCCTGAATACAGAAAAAGCAAAGAATATAAAAATGGGATACCTTTAAATAAAGGTGTAATCAATGAACTTAACGAGCTGGCTAAAGAATTTGATATTAAAAAAATAATTTAATGTTTTGCAGCTGATTGGCCAGCAATTTTACCAAATACAGCTCCTGATGTTAGGCCACTGCCACCCGGATAATTAAAATAAAATATTCCGCCAATCATTTCGCCTGCAGCATAAAGACCTTTGATGGGTTTCATAACTTTATTTAAAACTTGGCATTTATTATTTACTCTTAAACCACCAAAAGTAAAAGTGATCCCGCACGTTACTCCGTAAGCATAAAAAGGCCCTTTATCAATTTTGTTAGCCCAATTAGTTTTATTAACTTTTAAACCTTCGGTACAACGACCATCTTTAATTGTAGGGTCATATTTTATATCATCTCGAATAGCGTCGTTATATTCTTTAATAGTTTTAAGAGCCTTATCACTATTTACCCCTGTTAATTTTTTTACCAATTGTTCAAGAGTATTCGCCTTAACCATTGTTGCCGACTTTACATCATACTCGGGGTAAAGCATGTGGCGAACTTTCTGATCAAAAATTTGCCAGCCAATTTGGTTTGGTTGTTTAATTACCTCTCGTCCAAACTTTGCATATGTGTAATTTCTAAAATCCTCTCCTTCATCAACAAATCTCTCGCCATCAGCATTAAGAACAATGCCCCATGGATAACTGATTTTTCTATATTTATTACTGATTTTTAAATCACTAAATTCTGGTCCATTCATATCGTGAAATACAGCATGACAACCTGACCAGTTTCCGTATGGAGAGGCGCCAATTTTTAATGCCATAGAAAGTCCATCACCAGTATTGTGCTTAGTGCCTCTAACTTTAGCCATTTCCCATCCCGGTCCAAGATATCTTGTTCTCATCTCTGAGCTAGACTCAAAACCTCCACACGCCAAAACAACAGACTTGGCAAAAATTTTTTGAGGCTTGTTTTTTGAAAGAATTTCGACTCCCTTAACAACATTATCTTCGTATATTAAATCTATAGCAGCCGAGTCATATTTTATTTGAATTCCATTTTTTTTTGAAATTTTTAACATCGAGTCTACTAATTTTTCTCCCTGGCCATTAACCTCAAGAGTAAGTCCTCCCCAATATTTCATCACTCCATTTACTTTGAAGGATTGTCGTCCTTCAATTGGAGTAAATTTCAAACCTTTTTTACTAAGCCAATGAATGGTATCAAAACTTTTAGATGTTAAAGTTTTAGATAACATCTTATCAGTTTTGCCGTCTGTAACTTTTTGCATATCTTTTAAAAAATCACCAACACTATACTTTCCATAATCAATGCTATTAGAATTTTTTAAATCTGGAACAATTTTTTTTAAATCATTAAAGCCATTGTAAGCGAACCTAAAAGCCCCGTTTGTATATCTGCTGTTACCTCCGCGTTCTTTTTCAGAGGCCTTTTCTAAAACTAATATTTTTTTTGAACCATTATCTTTTGCTGATAAGGCTGCAGATAAAGCTGCATTTCCAGCACCAATAACAACAACATCATAAGTATCCATAGGAATATATTTAATGTATTTTTTTTTTAATAAAAGCTAAAAATAATTTTACAATATGAAATCATTAATCTATTTTGAAATCTATGTCAGATACTAAAAAAAGAAGTCTTGAGGAATGGAGAAAAACTCTTGATCAAGAACAGTACATGATAATGCGTGAAGAAGGTACAGAGAGCCCTGGAAGCAGTGATTTGAATAGCGAAAAAAGATCTGGCACCTATCATTGCGCAGGTTGTGATGCATTATTGTTTGATTCAAAATCAAAATATGAAAGTGGAAGTGGTTGGCCTTCTTTCTTTGAAAGTAAAGAAGGGGCTTTTGAAACAAAAACAGATCACCACGCTGGATATCCCAGAGTAGAATATCATTGTGCAAATTGCGAAGGGCACCACGGTCATATTTTTGATGATGGACCTAAGCCTACAGGCAAAAGATTCTGTAATAATGGAAAAGCATTAAAATTTAAGCCTTCAGAATAGTAAATTTATTTTTTAGCTTTTAAGATTTTCAATTAATATTTTTGTAAATTCTGTCGTTTTCAGTTTGCCGCCAATATCAGGGGTTCTTGTTTTAGGATTTATAATAGTCTTATCAATTGCACTTTCAATCAATCTAGATATTTCTTTGTATTGGTTATTATTATTTTTCTTACCTAACCAATCAAGTAACATCGCAGTTGAACCTATAAGCGAAACAGGATTAGCGATATTTTGACCTGCAATATCTGGTGCTGAACCATGTTGAGCCTGCGCAATACAAAAATGATCTCCGGCATTAATGGACTCTGCTAATCCAAGACCTCCAGCAATTTCAGAGGCTGCATCAGATAGATTATCACCGAATAAATTGGTAGCTAGGATAACATCAAAAACAGAAGGGTCTCTTATCAGCATAGCTGACATAGAATCTACAATTTGTTCTTTGTACTCAACCTCTGGATATTTTTTTGATACATTTCTTACGCACTCAAGAAATAATCCATCGCTATATCTAAGAACATTTGCTTTGTGAATTGCTACAAGTTTTTTTTTTCTACCCATTGCATATTGAAAACCAGTTTCAGCAATTCTAGTTGATCCTTTTCTTGTAATATTTCTTATCGAAATAGCCACATCAGGAGTTGGCATTAATTCTCCAACGCCCTTAAACATATTACGGTCTGAATAAAAACCCTCTGTATTTTCTCTCATTACCATGCAGTCAATCCCCATAGGAAATCTCTGCAGTTTACCTAATCTATTTTTTGCAGGCCTAATATTTGCATAAAGGTCAAAATACTTTCTAATAACACCAGATGGATTTAGTCCACCTTCTTCAGTGGGGGGGTAATCATTATGGGAGCATGTGCCCAAAATTATTCCATTACACTTTTCACCAATGCTTAAAATCTCATTTCTAAAAGTAGTTTTATGTTTTTTAAGTGAAACAAAACCAATATCCTCATACACAAGCTCAACTTTTAAATTAAATAAATTTAAAGCAGCTTGTAAGACATCAACTGATGCCTTTGTTATTTCAGGTCCTATTCCATCGCCCTCAAGTACCAAAAATTTAAGATTACTCATATTAATTTTAAATAGTATATATTATTTAAAAAAATGAAACTGATAAAAGAAAAAATTTACAAGGAAGAAAAAATTAAGCCAATCAAAAGATTTGGAAGTGTAAAAACTAAAATTTTTGTAAATAAAAAAAAAGGTTCTAAATCAATGATTAGTGGTATTACAACTATCCCTAAAAACCATTCTATTAATTTACATTATCATAATTGTGAAGAGGCAGTCATAGTTTTGCAAGGTAATGCAGTAGCAGAAATAAATAAAAAAAAATATAAACTTAAAGAAGGTGATGTAAGTTGGATACCTCCAAAAGTCCCACACCGTTTTTTTAATACTCAAAAAAGAAGCTTAAAAATATATTGGACATATGCAAACATCAATGCAACAAGAACAGATGTTTTGACTGGTAAGACAAATAAAATTATGGATGAGCATAAAAAATAAAAGTAAAATATTAGTTGAAACAAAATTTGAAGATTGTCATAATTAAATGAATAATACTTAAAATATTAACCTAAGGATCAAAAGATGGCAGAAGAGTTTAGAAATATAAGTAAAGTTGGTTTCATGAAGCACAATGGTGGTTTGGAGTTTAGAAAACTGTCAGAGAGTGAATATGAATATATAACTACAATTCAAGACATTCATATGAATGCAGGTGGTGTAACACATGGTGGGTATGTAATGTCAATGCTGGACTCTGGAATGGGTACTGCAGCTCATCAAGTCATTGATGGTGGTGCTGTTACTATAAATTTAAATATTAATTTTATTGGGGGCTCAAAACCTGGTGATAAAATACTCGGTTATGCAAAAATTAAAAAGCACACCAGAACACTAATTTTCATGTACGGCGAACTTAAATGTGAGGATAAACTTTTAGCTACAGCAGAAGGTATATGGAAAAAATTGTAAAATATTTCTTAATTTAAAACTCTTATAGGCTTTCCATCGATAAATGCCTGAAGATCTTCTGCCATTTGAGAATACCATTTAGAATAGTTTTCAAAAGTTACGTAACCAATGTGAGGAGTTAATAGGGCGTTGGGTAAAAATCTAAGCTTATGATTTTCAGGCAAAGGTTCCATTTCATAAACGTCGATACCTGCACCAGCAATCAATTCTTCTTGCAATGCCTTGACAAGATCATCTTCATTAATAATTGGGCCTCGCGAAGTATTAATCAAAAATGCTGACTTCTTCATTTTGGAAAGATCTTCATATTTAATTAAATTTCTACTACGATCACTTAAAAGATAATGAATTGTTAAAAAATCTGATTTTTCTAACAACTCGTCTTTAGTGACAGCCAGAACACCATTTTCCTCAGCATGAGATATTTTTAAATTTTCACTCCAAGCTATAACATCCATGCCGAAAGCTTTTCCAACCTTTGCAACCATGCAACCTAAATTGCCAAGACCCATGATACCAAGTGTTTTGCCTTTTAATTCAAAACCAAGAGTAGTTTGCCAATAGCCTTGGTACATATTTTCAGATTCTTCCTTTAAATTTCTAGCAAGACCGAGGATTAATGCCCAAGTAAGCTCGGCTGTTGGATTTTTGTTCCCTTCAGTCCCTGAAACTATAATCCCTTTTGATTTTGCATGGTCTAAGTCAATAGACAGATTTCGCATACCACTAGTAGCAATAAATTTAAGATTTGGACATCCGTTCATTAGTTTTTTTGACATTGGTGTTCTCTCTCTCATTATCAAAAGAGCTTCAAAATCTTTTAGATTTTCAATTGCGTGATCTTCGTTTTCAAAAGGCTCATTAAAAACCTTAATATCACAAGTGCTATTTAAGCTTGACCAATCGGCGAGTTGTTCTGCCACTCGCTGATAGTCATCAAGTATAGCAACTTTCATTTAAGTTTATTTAGATAAAAGTTTGCTAAGTTTTTTTATATCTTTTAGTTTCTCTAAGTGTCTGACCGTTTCGATAATTGCTTTTGCTTTTTTTGTAGGCCATTTAGCAAATTCACAACATCCTAGAAATTTATCAGCTACTTCATCATAAGACATAGGTATCATTGGACTACCTTTACCAAAATCACCTCTACCTGATATTTTTTTCCCATTCTTAAGATGGATATCAATAATAGTTGTCATTTTATCGTAACCTGCTGCCTCTGCTACTTTGTTTTTATAGAAGTTAATTTTCCTTAACATATTTTGAACATCAGGCTTATTAATTCTTTTATCTTGATATTCAGGAATGTAAGCTCTTCTTTGTACTAATAATATTGCCATAGAATATTCCATACTAAACTTAGCTTGGAATTCATTTGTAGGTCTATGGTGAATAAGAGCATTTTGCATGTTATGATTTGTTCCAACATCAACTTTAACAACATCTTGTGGTTTGATGTCATGCTTTAAAATTAATTCTAACATTTTTGTCATACCTGGATGCGTTAATGATCCACAAGGATGCGGCTTAATTGATATGCCAGGCTTTGCAAATGTCCATGGTCTTCCAAGTTGGCCTTTAATAGAATTTAGATTATATCCTCCACCGTGAGCCTGAAAAAACCCTCTAGGAGACTCTAAAATCTTATCTGTTGCTGACCAACCAAAGCCAACTAAATCACAAGCCACAACTCCACTTTCCGCTGCTCTACCAGCATGCAAAGGCTTGGTCATAGTTCCAAAATTTTCTCTAAGACCTGCACTTAAAGATGCTGCAATGGCTAAAGACTTTTGAATCTTAGGAACGTCATAACCTCTAATCTTTGCTGCAGCTGCAGCTGAAGCTAAAGTTCCACATGTTGCTGTTGAGTGAAAACCGTGCTGATAATGCCTTGGAGACATCGCTTCAGATACTTTACATTCTACATCTACACCAATTAAGTAAGCGTTTAAAAAATCCTTACCATTAATTTTCTTTAATTCTCCTTCAGCAAACGCACTTGGTAAACAAGGTGCTGTTGGGTGTGTAAGCAATCCATAAACTCTATCTTTTTGAACTGCTAACTGCGTATCATCATAATCGTCAGAGTGAATACCAGTTCCATTTGCAAGAGCTGCAAACCTTGAGGTTACTTTCATTTTTGAACCTATTACAGTTGCTCTTCCTTTAGCTGAGTTTTGTTTGATGTGTTTAAATAGATAATCACCTGTTCTAGCAACCGATCCTGAAAGTGCCAAACCGAAACCATCTAAAATATGTTTTTTAGCAAGCTCAACTACATTTTTTGGAATGCTGTTATATTTATTTTTTTTTATGAATTCTGCTACATGCTTTGTTAAGTTTTTACCTTTGTCAGATTTGATATTTGGTGTGTAAGCTTTGCCCATTATAATTTCCTTGTTAGTTTTGAATTTATATATGTGCAAAAAAACCTATGGAATGTCAACAGGTTTTAGATTATAAAATGATGTTTCACATTGTAAAACATTATGAGCACCATAAAAGTATTAGATAAAGCGTTTCAAATTTTAAATTCTTTTGATGACGCCAATAGAAGTATTTCGTTAAAAGAATTAACGGTAATTACACATTTAAACAAATCAACAATTTTAAGAATATGTAACTCATTAATTAAGCATAACTTTTTAATTAAAAACGAAATTAACGGTAGCTATAGATTGGGACCAGGAAGTTGGAAACTAGGCTCAATTTATAATTCTAATTTTAAAATTGGAGCTGAAATAAAAGAAATTCTAAACCAAATTTGTGAAGTGACTGATCAATCCGCAGGTTTTTGGGTTAAAGCTGGTAAGAAAAAAGTTTGCCTGTATCGAGTTAATTCAAAATCAGAGTTGAATCACTATGTTGTTGAAGGTACTACATTTGAACTTAGGTCAGCTACAGGAAAGGTTTTAAAAGCGTTTACAGAAAGTGACCCAATTTCAAAAGCGGAAATTTTAAAAAAGGGCTACATATATACTGCTGGGGAAAGGCTTGATAATATATCAAGTGTTGCAATACCAATTTTTAATAATAAAGATATTTTTAAAGGTACCTTAAGTGTCTCTGGTTGGAAGCAGTTTTTTACACCTAAAACAGTTCCTAAATTTTACAAAAACTTGATAAGCTACCAAAATCAAATGAAAGATCTTTTATCAAATGAATAAAAAAACCTTGCTACTAAAAAAATATCTTAAAGATAATAATTGTTACAATATACCTACCTGTCATGACCCTCTGTCAGCTAAATTGATTGAACAAAAAAAATTTAATATTTCTTTTATTGGAGGTTTCGCATTATCCTCTGCAAGCCTTGGTTATCCTGATGCAAGTTTGATAACCCAAAAGGAACTGGTCGATTATACAAGAAACATTTGTAATCATACAAAATTACCTGTGATCGTTGATGCAGATACAGGATTTGGAAGTCTTTCTAACGTTTATAAGACTGTTAAAGATTTAGAAAATGCTGGTGCATCTGCTCTGGTACTAGAAGATCAAGTTTTTCCAAAGAGATGTGCTCTAACTGATAATGTACAACTTCTTGATATTAATAATGCCAAAGATAGAGTGGCCATAGCAGTTGAGACAAAAAGAGAAAATAATAACATATTGCTGTTTGCAAGAACTGATGCCTTAACCTCTGGAAATTTAGATGAAGCGATAAAAAGAGCAAACCAATATAAAAAGTGTGGCGCTGATTTAATTTTTATTACTGGTATAAATACCAAGAAACAAATCCAAGAAATTTCAGCACAGGTTAAAAATATACCCTTAATGCTAAATATTACTACAAAAATAAAATTTAAAATTAATGAAGTAAAAAAAAATAAATTTAAGTTCGCTCTATTTTCTCAACAGATATTGAATGCTTACATAGACTCAGCTAATAGTACTCTTGATTTGATAAAAAAGAATAAAATTCCTAAATCAAAAAACAAAAGCTCGGATACTTTAAATCTTCTGGACTTTAAAAAATTTTTAAGAATTGAGAAGAGTAGATAATGTTAACTTATTACAATGCTTTAAAGAAAAGCTATAAAAGCATCATTATAGGTTGCATCGGTGGATATATTGGTATGCTGGTTAAACTTCCACTTCCATGGTTGCTTGGTGCTTTGCTTTTAAATCTATTTGTGTCACTAACACCATATAAAATTTCTTTTGATAAAAAAATATTTTTACCTGTTTTACTAATTATTGGTGTCATACTTGCTGGCTCATTTAATATAAGTCTTTTGTATAAAATTCACCTTTGGGTTTACTCGTCAATCGCAATGATTATATGCACAATTACAGGAGCTGTGGTTGTGGCAATATATTTTCATAAAATTTGTAAATTTAATAAACTAATAGCTGTACTAGCAGCGTTACCTGGTGCGTTCGTGGTTATAGCGGGTGCAATAAACGATATAGCAAAAAACGAAGAGGAGAGTGGACAGGTAGTTATACCGCAAGCAACAAGAGTTTTGTTTATTGTGATGTTCTTGCCATTTATATTTGTAACTCAAGTTGGTTATCAGGAAATTAGCACCTATGGAAATTCTCCAACTTTTACATTAAGATATTTTTTAGAACTCATATTTCTAATAGCAATCTCTCTACTTGGAACAAAGTTATTAGAAAAATTTAAAATTCCATCTGCACCTATTTTAGCAGCAATGATTGTGGCAGGCTTCTTTTATACTTTGGAAATTACTACAGCTAGATTTCCAGACATCTTTATCAATATAGCATTTATATTTTTAGGATCAGCGATAGGATGCAGATTAAGTGGTTTGGCACCAAAAGAAATTGTGTTTTACTCTATGCATGGTGCAATAATTTCAGCAATATTACTAGGTATCGCGGCAATATTTGCGTATTTATTAAATGTGCTTCTTGGCTTTGATTTTTTAGCTTCTTTTTTAAGTTTTGCTCCGGGCGGATTACATGAAATGGTTGTAATTAGTGTTGCCTATAACATCGACCCACTATTTGTAACCTACCATCACTTTCTAAGAATATTTTTTATAATCTTTTCTATTCCTTTTATTCTTAAAATAATAAAAAGAACTTAGCCCCAGATTTTTTTGAGCTTTAATTGTCTTCCGCAAGAAGTTTTATAAAATTTATAACGTATTGGATTTTTTTTATAATAATCTTGATGGTAATCTTCTGCTGGATAAAATATTTCTACAGGCTTAATATGAGTTGCTATTTTAGAAGTATCTATATTTAACCTTTTCTTTGAGTCCTCGTATGATTTTTTTTCATCTTCATTTTGGTAAAAAACTGCTGAAAGATAACTTGTGCCCTTGTCACAAAATTGTCCTGCACCATCAAAAGGGTCAATATTTTTCCAAAATACATCAAGTAATTGATCAAAAGTAACTTTGGTTGAATCATACACAACCTCAACGGCTTCGTAATGACCAGTTTCGGTAT
>CBFHHD010000031.1:0-13579 GCA_965655605.1 Candidatus Pelagibacteraceae bacterium
CCTCTTAATTTTGTTAACTCTGACGGATTCTTTTGATAATATTCTCTAATAGTTTTTTCCTGACCCGGATACATTCTCAATTGCTTTTCCAATTCTCCTTGTAATTCTTGGGAACTAATATTGATTTTGTTTTCTTCACCAATATGACTAAACACCATTGCAAGCTTTACCCTTCTTTCAGAAATTTTCTTAGCTTCTTTTTTATCTTTGTCATCTAATTTAATTTTGGAATGATCCTTTTCACCAGTCTCATTCATTTTTTCATGAACAAAGGTATGTTCAACAGATTTAAGCTCCTCTTCCAACATTCCTTTTGGTAAATCTATTTTGTATTCTTTATCTAACTGATCTAAAATTTCTTTTTTTACAAGTTGATCAGTAATACTTTCAAATTCTCTTGAAATTTGTTTTTCGATCATTGACTTTAAATCGGATAAATCTTTTGCACCCATTGTCTTTGCAAAGGCATCATCTATTTTTTGATCTTCAGGATACTTAACGTTTAATATTTTGCATTTAAACTCAGCATTCTTACCAGCCAATTCTTTTTTTGGATAATTTTCTGGCAATTTAACTTTTGCAATTTTCTCATCACCCTTTTTTGACCCAACTAACTGATCATCAAACCCTTTAATAAAAAGATCTTTACCCAAAACAATTTGTAACTTCTCTCCTTTATTACCTTCAAACTCTTTACCATCTACAGTTGCCTCATAGTCGAACTCGATTAAGTCTTTTTTGACTGAAGGTTTTGAAGAATCTTTATCATTATACTTTTTTGCGCTTTCCGCTAATTGTTCTAATCTTGAATCTAAGTCTTTTTTATCTGCCTTAACTTCATATTTTTTATAATTTATTTTATCTAAGGCTGATGTTTTTATCTCGGGCTGTTTTTCAACTTGAATAGTAAACTCTAAATCTTTATCTTCACCTGAAGATTTTATGTCAATCTTTGGTTGCCCTGCTGGCTTAATTTTTTTATCTTTAAGGGCTTGAAAAGCTGACTCATTTAAAGTTTTTTCAATAACTTCTCCATAAAGAGCTTTACCAAACTGTTTTTTTAATAATTCTTTAGGTGCTTTACCGGGCCTAAAACCTTTTAAATTAATAGTACCCTTAACCTCATCTAACCTTGCATCAATTTTTTCTTGAATCTCTTTTTTTGTCACAGTTACTGTTAAGCTCGACTCTAAGCCTTTTGAAGATGTTACATTTACTTTCATTTTTTTCCTATCTTGGTGCGGGAGAAAGGACTTGAACCTTCACTCGTTGCCGAACTAGTTCCTAAGACTAGCGTGTCTACCATTCCACCACTCCCGCACTTAATTTTGTGCGTTTTTATAGTATTTTTAATCATTTTATCAATTACCGATTTTAAATTCATCAATTTTATCCCAAATCTTAATCAAATATTTAAGCCTTTGATAAAAAAGACCCTATAAGATCTCCAACTTTAGAGAATTCCTCTAAAATTGTCATATGACCAGTATTTTCCATTGTTTTTATTTCTGAATTTTGAATAATTTTTTGCAACTCTGAACTAAGAGAACTTGGTATCATTTTGTCATTTTCAGATGAGATGATTAAAGTTGGAACTCTTATTTTTTTTATGTGCTTTTCATCGATTTGATAATTATTACATGCCATAAAATCTACTGCCAATGTTTGTGACAGGATTCTGGACGTTATAATTTTTCTAGCAACGCGTTCAGTTGTATAATTTTTTTCATGTCCTTTGTAAGCCCACTTTAGCATAAGATCGACTGCCTTTTCGTCATTTTGCTTTGCTAAACTAATTAAATCTGGGTGAACAGAAATTTTGCTTGATGAGTTTACTAGAATTAATTTTTGAACATTATCTGAATTGCAACAATAATTTAAAGCTACAAGTCCGCCTTGTGAGTGCCCCACTATGATCGGTGACTGGCAATCTAAAGCTTCAAATAACTTACCTAACCATTCTGATTGCTCTGTAATTGATTTTAATGAGTGACCATCGGAACAACCATGACCTGGAAAATCTGGTATAATTAAATTATAATTTTCTTTTTCAAGCTTATTAATCAAGCCAAGCCAGCAAGAATGGTCAAGTCCACTGCCATGAAGACACACTACACTTTGTTTTGAGTTGTCATATTCTTTAGTGCCGTTTGCTAAAAAAACATTTTGACCGTCTACTTTGATAGTCATAGTTTTGTAGTATCTAAAGATATTATTAAATTTTTTTGGTGAGCTCTCTGAGTTCATACTTTTGTATTTTTCCAGTTGAGGTTTTTGGAAGATTGGTAAAAACGAAGTGCTTTGGCATTTTAAATCCAGCTAATGTTTTGCGACAAAAAGTTTTTAGCTCATCTGTATTCATTTCTTTGCCATCTAATGTTTCTATAAAAGCACATGGTACCTCACCCCATTTTTCATCAGATTTTGCAACGACAGCAACCAACGATATGTTTGAATGCTTACTCAAAGTATTTTCAATTTCTACAGAAGAAATATTTTCACCACCTGATATTATAATATCTTTTATTCTATCTTTAACTTGAATGTAACCACTTGGATGTATTACCGCTAAATCCCCAGAGTGAAACCAGCCATTTCTCATTACTTCGTCTGTAGCTTTGCTGTTTTTATAATACCCTTTCATTACAGTATTTCCTTTAATCATAATTTCACCAAAAGTTTTTCCATCCTTTGGAACAAATTCATAGTTTTTATCCATTACAGCAACTACTTCAGTATGTGGGTACCTGACTCCTTGATAGCTTTTAATTTCAGATCGTTTATCGTGATCAAGGTCATCCCATGATTTATTCCAGGCACAATGAACAACATGACCATACGTTTCTGTCAAACCATATACATGCATCACTTCAAAACCAAGGTTTTCCATTTTTTTTAATATCGAACTTGGTGGGGGTGCTCCAGCTGTCATTACGTAAACTTTGGAGTGAATTTTTTGCTGCTCTTCTTTGGAAGCATTTGCAATCATATTTAAAACTATAGGTGCACCACCAAAATGAGAAACTTTATACTTATTAATTAACTCATAAATTTCTTTAACGATTATATTTCTTATAAAAATTACTCTTGCGCCAAGTAGAGCTAATGTCCATGGATATCCCCAACCGTTACAGTGAAACATCGGAACTGTGTACAAATAAGTCAATTGGTTTGGCATATTCCATGCAGGAATACTGCCCATCGACATGAGATAAGAGCCACGATGATGATAAACTACACCTTTTGGTAAGCCAGTTGTTCCTGATGTATAATTTAAGGATATAGCATCCCATTCACTTTGCGGTTTTATCCATTTGAAATCAAGATCCCCTTGTTTTAAAAAATCTTCGTATGAAATATCTTTAAATGATTTATCGTTTGTATAATTAAAATTTTTATCATCTATCTCTATAACGTATATTTTTTTATCAATTTTTTTTACAGCTTCGCTCACAATTTCAGCAAACTGTCTGTCGACAACTAAAACTTTCGCATCGCTATGCTCCAAAATATAAGCCACTGTATTAACATCCAGTCTAGTATTAATAGTATTTATCACCGCACCTGACATGGGTATTGAATAATGCAACTCAAATAATTCGGGTGTATTTGCCGCCATCACAGAGACAGTATTACCTTTTACAATTCCATATTTTGTAAGCGCACTAGAAAATTTAATACACCTATTGTAAACCTCTAACCATGTATAGCTTCTGTTATGATAAACTAATGCCTCCTGATTAGGAAATACGTCTTTTGTACGTTCAAGAAATGTTAAAGGACTGAGTTGAACAAAATTTGCTTCTTTTTTTTCTAGACCAACGTCAAAATTATTTTTTTGCATCAAAGTTAAACTCCATAAAATCTTTAGATCCTTGTTTTGCATTTAGATAATGGGCTTGCATTTGAGGCAAAACTTTATTGAAGAAAAAATTTGCAGTCTTTAATTTGTCTTCATAAAATTCACTATTCTCTTCTACTGATTTTTCACAAATTAAAAGCCACATATATGCTACTGATAAATACCCTAGTGCTCTTTGATAATCGCTTGCTGAACCTTTGGCATTATCAACATTATTTTTTAACTGCTCTCTTAACCAAAGCGTGAATTCATTCATAATCGATAGATATTTTGAAAAATCTTTTTTTAAATTATCTATTTGTTTATTTTTTAAATTTTTTAAATTTTCATTTATTTGATTAAAATATTTTCCAACTACATCATTCTCTTGCTTGCCAATTTTTCTATAAATAAGATCAAGCGCTTGTATTGCATTGGTTCCCTCATAAATTGAAGTAATTCTATTGTCTCTATACAAAAGTTCTACACCCGATTTTTTTAAATACCCTCTACCTCCATATATTTGCATAGCATCAGAGGTAATCTCCATACCCAGGTCTGTGAAAAAAGATTTTACCACTGGTGTTAATAAAGCAACAAAATCCGAAGCTTCTTTTCGAACTTCATTGCTTTTATGACGCAAACTAATATCTGTTTGTTGTGATAACCAAAAGCCTAAGGCTCTTTCACCTTCAATAAGCGATTTCATTTTGAGTAACTGCTTTCTAATATCAGGGTGCTCAATGATCGAACTTACTTTACCTTCATTGTTGGAACCTTGCTTACGATGTTTAGAAAAGTGTAATGCATTTTGATAAGCTGTTTCTGACAAACCTAAGCCATGAAGGCCAACTTTGGTTCTTTCAACATTCATCATTACAAACATATTTTTTAAGCCTTCGTATTCTTTGCCAATTTGAAAGCCTTTGGCCCCTTCAAATTCTATTGCACAAGTTGGAACACCTTTTATGCCCATTTTTTCATATACATGGGATGCTCTAACCTTATTCCTTACGCCCAAAGAGCCATCAGGATTAACGAGTATCTTGGGAACGATAAATAAAGATAGACCTTTTGTTCCCTTTGGAGCGTCTGGTGTTCTTGCAAGAACAAGGTGTATTATATTTTCTGTAATATCCTGCTCTCCAGATGTAATATAAATTTTTTGACCATTTAAATTAAAGCTTCCATCTTCATTTGGACTTGCCATTGTTTCAATAAGCCCCAAATCTGTTCCGCACTGCTCTTCTGTTAAGCACATTGTTCCACCCCATTTGCCCTCGGCAATAGGGGGTAGATATAAATTTTTTATTTCATCATTTGCATTATGCAAAATGCAATTATAGGCGCCTACGGCTAATTCACTAAATAGCTTAAATGACAAGTTTGATGAGGACCATATTTCATCTATAAAACCGCTTACTGTTTTTGGTGCAGCATTCCCGCCATGCTCTTTGTTACAAGTTAATCTAGACCAACCATCTTTCGTATATTTGATGTAAGCATCTTTAAATCCAGGAGGAGTTCTCACTTCTCCATTTTCTAGATAACTTGGATGTTCGTCTCCAATTGGAGCCAAGGGTAATAATGTTTTTGATGCAAACTCTGAGCTTTTTAAAAGCAAATCTTTTACATATTTTGGATTGTAAAAATCTAAATACCCTAAAGACTCATGATCAGCATTTATATTAAATTTTTCATAAAGAAACATCATGTCATCAATTGGGGCATTATAGCGTAACATTAGTTTTTTGATTTCTTTCCGTCTGATAACATTAAATTAATTTTATCCTGACTTTTAACATTAGAAATTAAGTTTATAAATGACTCTCTTTCTAAATCTAGAATATTTTGCTCATTTAAAATACTCGATTTATCTGTATTGCCCCCGCTCATTACATGCGCAAGATGCATGCCTACATTCACATCATATTCTGAAATAATTTTTTTATCTCTAAGTTCTAATAATATATTCTGCATTTCATTTTTCACCTTTTTGCCACTTAAACAAAACCTTGGTTCTGGAACGGGCTTATAGTTATCTTTAATTTGATCAATTATTGAACAGCTCTTAAATAACAATTCATCTCTATTATTTGAGGAAATGTCACGGTCTTCAAGAAAAAATTTATGATCAATTGCCTGCAGAGGACTATTTGCAATTAATCCATAACCTATAATGTTAAACGCTTTAATAGCTGCCTCATCTTTATCTTTGAACTTTTCATCTTTCACCCATCTCCACAGTAACTCCTTACAACCTCCTCCTGCAGGAATTAAACCAACACCAGTTTCTACTAAGCCTAATGTAGAATTCATATGTGTAACCATTTTATCAGCTTGGCACGCTACTTCAAAACCGCCACCGATTGCTAGACCAGCAACCGCACTTATAACAGGTATCTTTGAATATTTCATAAGGAGACAGGTATCTTGAAAATTTTTTAAATACTTATCAATCTCATCCCAGGATTTTTTTTCTGCAAAATTAATAAATGTTTTTAAATCTGCTCCAGCAGAAAAATTCATTGCTTCATTGTAAATAACAATTCCTGACACTCCTTTAGATTTATAGCAAGACAGTGTCTCGTTTAAAATATCAATTGCTTTACCATCTAAAGCATTGGCCTTAGTGTGAAATTCTACACAAAAAATGTCACTTCTATTATGGTTTACAATCCAAGTTGAAGCTGATTTATTTTCAAAAACTGGCTTTATTGTTCTTTTGATATCGCAAAGTCTGTAAGTATTTTCTGGTATCTGGATCGGTACAGCTTTGTAAGACAGGTTTGTATAGGTTTTGTTTTCACTGCTGTAGCATGAAAGTTTTTTTTTATTTAGTTGCTCTAAATAAACAGGTATCTTTTCATTGCTATTAACACATTTATCATAAAATTTTTTTACACCATATTCGTGAAGCATTTCGAAAGGGCCTTTGTACCAATTAAAACCCCATTTAAGTGCATTGTCTATATTAACTAAATTATCATTAATCGTATTCAATAGTTCACAGCTATATAAAACTATTTTAGAAAATACTTTGAAAGCGTACTCTCCATAAATGGATTTATCATCAAGCAAAATTGTGAAACCATTTTTTTCTGCCTCTTTAAGTAGTTCTATATCCACTTTTGAGAAATCATAATAAGTGCCATCATTATAATTAAGCGCTTGGTTTAAATCCTGCTTTTCATCCTGCCCTGTATTATAAAAACCACATCCAGTTTTTTTTCCTTTTAAATTTTTCTTTAATAAATTTTCTGCAACATCATGAATTTTAATATACTCAAAAAAAAGATCCTCTTTTTCCAATTCTTTTTCAAAACTTCTCATTACATCTTTCATCAAATCAATGCCGATTAAATCATACAAACCAAAAACACCTGTTTTTGGAATACCTAACGGCCTACCAAATACTGCATCAGCAATTTCAACTGGAATTTTCTTATCGATTGCCTCATACATTGCACACTGCATGGCATAAACTCCTATTCGATTACCTACAAAACCTGGGGTGTCTTTACAATCAACTATACCTTTGCCCAGGACAGTTCGACAAAAATTTTTAAGAATATCAATATTCTTATTTTTAAAATCAGGATTTTCAATAACCTCTAATAAACGCATAAATCTAACAGGATTAAAAAAGTGAGTGATACAAAAATCTTTTTTATTATCATCAGACATCTTCTCGGTTAAAACTTTTAAAGGAATCGTCGAAGTGTTTGACGAAATTAGAGAGCCTTTTTTTCTTTTTTTTATTATTTTATTATAAAGCTCATGTTTAATATCAACCCTCTCAACTATTGCTTCTATAATCCAATCAGCGTTACAAACTACATCAAAATCATCTTCCAAGTTTCCTATTTTGATATTTTTTATTTTATTTTTATGAAACAATAATGGGGGGTCAGATTTTTTAATATTCTCTAGGGCCTTATCTAAAATTTCGTACCTAGAGTTTTCTCCTGGTAAATCTAATAAGTACACATTGCAATCTACGTTTGCAAGATGTGAGGCTATTCCATAGCCCATTGTTCCCGCACCAATAACAACCACATTATTTATTTTTTTCAAATTTAGCTCCTAAAAATTCTTTTTGGTTATTGTGATGTCCAAGCTCCGTCTATAGATAAAGAGGTTCCTGTTATTTCTGAAGCTGAGTTTGTACACAAAAAACCTATTAATTGTGCAATTTGTTCTTTCTTTACAAATTTTAATGATGGCTGTTTTTCTTTCAACAGTTCAATTTCTGCTTTTTTTTGTGTAATTTTTTTCTTTTTAGCAATCACATCAATCTGATCCTGGATCAATTCAGTTAATACAAAACCTGGGCATATAGAATTACAAGTTATGTTTTCCTCTGCAGTTTCTAATGCTACCACTTTAGATAAGCCAACTAAGCCATGCTTGGATGCGGTATAAGCAGATTTATTTTTTGATGCAATGACGCCGTGTGTTGAAGCTATATTTATAATCCTTCCCCATTTATTTTTTCTCATTATTGGCAGTATTTCTTTAATAAACAAAAACGGAGTTGTAAGGTTTATATCCATCATATTTCTCCAAACTTTTTCAGGATAATTTTCAATTTTTTCGACATATTGAATGCCTGCGCAATTAACTAAAATATCTATTTTTTTAAATTTTTTTTCACTAGCCTTAACAATTTTTCTTATATTTATGATCTTCGTTAAGTCGCAATTAAAAAATAATGACCTGTTTGATCTAAATTTCTTTTTTACAGCTTGAAGTTGTGTTGGTTTACATTTGCCATTTATTACAACGTTATAGCCTTTTTTGTAAAAATATTCTGATATGGCGAGGCCTATAACCCCTGTGGATCCAGTAACAAGTATGGTCTTCTTTTTCATATAAACCTTATATCCATTATATGCATAAATGCATATCTGACATTACTAAAAAACAGTGCATTTTCTTAACTAATTTAATAGTTTATGCAAATCGAAAAATTAACAAGGAGAAATAATGAGTGCAGCCGATATTTTAAAAACAATAAAAGATAAAGAGGTTGAATACGTAGATCTAAGATTTACTGACCCAAGAGGTAAGCTTCAACATCTAACACAAGACATTGCAACAGTTGATGAGGAGATGTTAAATGATGGAGTATTTTTTGATGGTTCATCAATTGCTGGTTGGAAAGCAATTAACGAGTCCGACATGGTTCTAAAACCTGATAACAGCAGATCATTTATTGATCCGTTTATGTCTCATAATACTCTAGTATTATTTTGTGATATTTACGATCCAATCACAAAAGAAAAATACGAAAGAGATCCAAGATCTACAGCAAAGCTTGCTGAAGAATATGTAAAAAAAGCTGGAGTTGGTGACACTGTATACGTTGGGCCGGAGCCAGAGTTTTTTGTATTTGACGATGTTAGATTTGCAAACTCAATGAATAAAACAAGTTTTGAAATTGATAGTAGTGAAGGACCATACAACACTGATAAAAAATATGAAGGTGGTAACTTGGGTCATAGACCTGGGGTTAAAGGCGGTTACTTCCCTGTGCCACCAGTAGATAGTGCTCAAGATTTAAGAGCTGAATGTTTAAAGGCATGTAAAGATATGGGTGTAAAAGTTGAAAAACATCATCATGAAGTTGCTCCTTCTCAACATGAACTAGGTATCCTATTTGATACACTAACTAGAAATGCCGACAATATACAAATATACAAGTATGCAGTTCAACAAGTTGCAAACTCTTTCGGTAAGACCGCAACATTTATGCCAAAGCCAGTAAAAGGTGATAACGGTTCTGGAATGCACGTCCACCAGTCAATTTGGAAAGATGGCAAACCTCTTTTTGCAGGTGATGGATACGCAGGCTTATCTGATACTTGCTTACATTATATTGGGGGTATCATTAAACATGCAAAAGCAATTAATGCATTTACCAACTCAACAACAAACAGTTACAAGAGATTAATTCCTGGTTTTGAAGCTCCAGTATTGCTAGCTTACTCATCAAGAAATAGATCTGCTAGCTGTAGAATTCCATTCAGTAACAGTCCCAAAGGCAAAAGAGTTGAAGTTAGATTTCCAGACGCAGCTGGAAACCCTTACTTAACATTTGCTTCAATGTTGATGGCTGGATTAGATGGTATCAAAAATAAAATTGATCCTGGTGAAGCTTTTGACAAAGATCTTTACGCTTTATCAGAAGAAGAACTAAAAGGTGTGCCAACAGTTTGTGGTTCACTAAGAGAGGCTGCCACATCTTTGGATGCGGATAGAAAATTCCTAACAGAAGGTGGAGTTTTCACTGATGATCAAATTGATGCGTATATTGACTTAAAGATGGAAGAGATTCACAATTTTGAGCATACTCCACATCCTATTGAGTTCCAAATGTACTATAGCTCATAATTAAAGAGTAGATTTTTCGATAACTAAACCCCGGTGACTTAATCACCGGGGTTTTTTTTATAATTGATAAATTTTCAATTATACTTAAAGAATTGGTATGTCTGTTTCAAAATCATATTCCGCAAAAGATATTGAGGTTCTCGAGGGTCTAGCCCCAGTAAGAAAAAGGCCGGGAATGTATATAGGTGGAACGGATGAAATGGCATATCATCATCTTGCAAATGAAATTATAGACAATAGTATTGATGAGGTTGTGGCTGGTTACGCCAAAGAAATTGAAGTTAAGCTAAAAAACTCTAACACAATATCAATATCAGACGATGGCAGAGGGATCCCTATAGACAAACACCCAAAAAAGAAAAAGACTGCACTAGAGGTAGTTATGACAACTCTTCACTCTGGGGGAAAGTTTAATGATGGAGTTTATAAGTCCTCCGCAGGTTTGCATGGTGTTGGCTTGTCCGTGGTAAATGCACTTAGCTCTAAACTGAATATCCAGGTAACAAAAAAAAATAAAATTTATACTCAAGACTACTCCAAAGGAAAAATAACCTCAAAATTAAAACCTAAAGGAAAAAATAAAATAAAAAATGGTACTACAATATCATTCACGCCTGATCCTGAAATCTTTGGAAAAGAAATTAATTTTAAGCCAGAAACAATATATCAATTAGCAAAAAATAAAGCTTATTTACAAAAAGGTGTAAAAATAGTTTGGGATTGTAACAAGGCATTACTTAATAGAAAAAGCAAAGTTCCATCGAAAGAAAATTTATGTTTTCCAAAAGGTATTGAGGATTTTCTTAAAAATGAAATTAATCAAAAAAATGTTCTACATGACAAAGTTTGTTTTCAAACTGGTAACCTGGAAGATAAGAAAGGTAAGTTTGAATTTGCCCTACAATTTAACAAGGATAAAATTAAATTTTCTAAAGCTTTTTGTAACACTGTCTATAATATGAATGGCGGGACTCATGATGCAGGTTTTAGATCGGGAATTGCAAAATCAATTAGAAAATATGCCAAGAACAAAAATAATAAAGTTGTAAGCAAAGCTACTCAGGACGATATTTTTGATCAATGTGCTTATATAATATCTGTTTATATTTCTAATCCTGAATTTGAAGGACAAACAAAACACAAGTTATCATCGAATTTTGTTCAAAAATATTCTGAAATGTATGTTTCTAGCTCTTTTGATGAATGGCTGAATAGAAATTCCAAAGCAGCTAAAAGTATATTGAATAATTTAGAAGAAAAAATTAGGGAAAAAAATATCTACGAACTAAATCAAAATGTAGAAAGACAAAGCGCCTTTAGAAAAATTAGATTGCCAGGAAAACTATCTGACTGCTCAAGTGACAAAACAGAAGGAACTGAGCTGTTTATAGTTGAAGGTGACTCTGCGGGAGGATCGGCAAAACAAGCGCGGGACAGAATTACACAAGCAATTCTCCCGCTTAGAGGAAAGATATTAAATGTTAAAAATTCCAATGCAGCAAAAATTTTAGCAAATAATGAAATTAACAATCTTCTTCAAGCATTGGGTTGTGGTAGAGGAAAAAATTATAACAAAAAAGATTTAAGGTATGAGAAAATTATTATTATGACTGATGCAGATGTTGATGGAGATCACATATCGACACTGTTATTAACTTTTTTTATATCTGAAATGCCTCAATTGATTTTAGATGGTCAGCTATACTTAGCTGTTCCCCCACTCTATAAACTTGGGTTTTCAAACAAAACTATTTATGCCATTGATGAAAATGAGAAAAATAAATTGTTAAAGGATAATAAAAAATCTAAAATAGAAATCAGTCGCTTCAAAGGCCTTGGCGAAATGATGCCAGCACAATTAAAGGTAACAACCATGAATAAAGAAACTAGAAAATTAATTAAGGTAACGCTACCAAACCAAACATCTAAAATGAAAAAAACTAATAAATTAGTTAATGATTTGATGGGTAAAAATGCTGAATTAAGACTAAAGTTTATTTCTGAAAACGCTACAAAAAATCTTAGCTTAGATATTTAGTGGTGCCCTCGGCCGGACTCGAACCGGCACTCCGCAAGCGGCACAGATTTTAAGTCTGTTGTGTCTACCAAATTCCACCACGAGGGCACAAAATATTATTTATTGAATTTATAAGTTAATTGCAACTTTAATTAGATTTTATCTACAAAATATAAACTTGCAGCTACAGCGGGACCTATACCAAATGCAAAAATCAATGTTCCAATACCAACCGTACCACCTAAATACCAACCAATTAAAACTACTGTAACTTCAATTGAAGCACGTACAAATGCGATGGGCGTTTTAGTAATGCGAGTAACCCCAGTCATTAAACCATCTCTTGGACCAGGTCCTAAGTTGGTAACTAAGTAAATGCCACTCCCCAAACCAACTAGTAAAACAGAAATGATAGCTAAAATATATTGTAAAATTACAGATGATGGAGGGTCAAACATTTTTAATGTTAAATCTATAACTGCTGCAATGATTATAATATTCATTACTGTCCCCACCCCAGGTTTTTGCTTAAGGAATATCCATAAAGAAAGTACAGCAACGCTAACAAAAAAAGTAGCAGTCCCGATTGTAATATTTGCTTTATTTGAAATGCCTTCTGCTAATACAGTCCATGGCGAATTCCCAGTAGTAGAAACTAACAATAAACCTTCTCCTAAACCAAATAAAAATAAGCCAAGACATAGATAAAAAAAAGTAGAAAACTGAGGTTTGAAATTAAACGGTTGATCAGAGCTCCATTTTTTTTTTGGAATTTTTTTTAAAGTAAATATTTGCAACATAAATTACAATACTACATTATGATAAAAATCAACAACCAATATGAAATCATACCAGAAACAATTGTTGTAATTATATTTTTAGAAAAGTAACCCACTAAAATAGAGATTGAAGCAGCAATAATTTTTGGGTCAGCTAATTCAACAAATAATAAATTATCATTTAAAAAAACAGCAGGAAAAATAATAGCCGGGAAAATAGCTGATGGCACATAACCGAGGACCGTTTTAACGTCATCACTTAACATATCTCTTTTAACCAATAATAAGGTTGAAGATCTTAATAAATAAGTAATCATACCCGCAACAATAATACTCCACATCATATTTTGAACTTTCTATAAAAATAAATAAAGATTAAAGAAATTACTGGTGCTAAAATAATATATGATTTGAACGGTGCATTAATTAATAACAAAGCAAAAGAGCCAGAAATTAGCATAACAATAATGTGATCAATATTTTTTAAATATGGAATAATCATGGCGATGAAAGTTAATGGTATAATAAACTTTAAACCAAGTTCTT
>CBFHHD010000032.1:0-11919 GCA_965655605.1 Candidatus Pelagibacteraceae bacterium
CGGGCAACCGTTTCAAGGGTTCGAATCCCTTTCTCTCCGCCAAATTAAAGATATTTTATGAATTTTTAGAATAAAAATAATTAGACCTATCTTTAAATTGGCTAATCGAATTATAATTTAAAGATTCCAAGTAATTATTTATCCTATCCCAGTTATCATCAAATATTTCAATCTGAATGACACAATTATTTTTGATTAGAGTATTCTTTAAACCCTTTAGTACATTTATCTCATGACCCTCTACATCTATTTTTAACGCAAGATTTTTATTATCAAAATGAAGTACATTATCTCCAATTTCAAAGTCAGCTTCCTGCTCGTGTCCATGGTTAGCTTCAACTGAGGCACCACCTGTTTGAGCATAACCAAATTTAGTTAATGATCGTAATGTCTTTTTTGATTTAGAATCAGATAATCCAAAATTGTAAATATTGATTTTGTGAATGAAGGACATATTTTTTTGAAGAGTTTTTTGTAATTTTGTATAAGCCTCACTATTTGGTTCATAAGAAAATACTTTAACGTTAGGATTGTCTTTTGAAACAAAGAAAGAATAGTAGCCACAATTTGCACCTACGTCTACGAAGTCAGTTATTGAGTTTTGTTTTATTAATTCAGATAATAAATTTATTTCTTTATTTTCATATTCTCTAAATAAAATAATTTGTCGATCAATTGGATCTAAAAAATCCAAAAACATTTCTACTTCCTTAATTTTAAAATATCCTCTATTTTTTTTTAATAATTTAGATGCTCTAATTAAAATACTTGGTATTAGCCTTTTAAAAACTGGAAGTTTCAATAAAGTTGAAATCATTTAAATTTATAATCCTAATAATTGCTAATATATTATTTTAAGGAATCTAGTACTTCATAAAATTTTTTTACGAGATTAAGTGCCCTCATATCAGCTCCCATGCCAGAATTTATTTTTCTTGTTACATAAGAAATTCCAACTCCATTTACAGGATCTGCAAATCCTAATGAACCACCCCAGCCATTGTGACCAAAGTTTTCTTTATTCTTACCAAACATCCAACCACCTCTTAAAATAAAACCTGACCAAGTCCATTTAATTGGAAGATTTAAACTATTGTCCATCTTGGTGCCTGTTTCCGTAAGAATTTCTCTAAAAACATTTTGAGAAATAATTTTCTTCTCATCAAATTTTAGATCATTTGCTAAAATATCATAGAGCGTGGCGACTGATAAAGCAGAACCATGACCTCCCATTGAAGGAATACCAGCCAATCTCCATTCTTTAGTGTTGTAAAAATTAACTTCATGGCGAGGGTTATTAAAAGCATTAAATTCTTCGTCTTTGTCTCCAATTTCATTTTTATCTTCAATTAAATCAGCTACATTTTGAAAATCATCTTCATTAAATCCAAAATTAAAATTTAAATTAAATTTATCTCTGAAATTTTCTCTAAAATATTCTTTTAAAGTTTGACCTGTAATTTTACGTATTAAATTTTCTACCAAATAACCATGAGTTTTGGCATGGTAAAATGTTTTTTCGCCTGAAGCATGGTCTGGATTTTGAGTTTCAAGAATTTTAGAAATTTTAGAAAAATCTAGAAGATCTTCATTCTCTAACTTTATTTTGAATCTATAAAGTCCTGATTGATGCGAAAGCAAATATTTAACTTTTATATTTTTTTTAAACTCTGGCCAATAGAATGAGATATCCTCATTAATATTTAACTTTTTCTCATTGATCAATTTTGCAACACAAGCTGCATATATGCCTTTACTTAAAGAAAAGGTATTTACAATTGTATTTTCATCCCAATCTTCATGATCATTTTTTGAACCACCATAAATATTAATTAAAGGAGTACCATTTTTAATAATAGAAAAGTTAGCACCTTGTTCAATTTTTTTATCAAAATAGCTTTGGAAAATATTTTTTATTTCGTTGAATTCTGTAGCGCAAATTCCTTTAACACTCATCTAGCTAGCTAGCTTAAAAGCAAAGTTTCTACCAAGACTAACTTTTAGATCCTGACAAAATCTTGCAGCTTCAGCACCATCAACTACACGATGGTCATAAGACAAAGATATCGGCATCATTTTTCTAGGTTCGAATTTTCCATTTAAATAAACTGGTTTTACTTCAGTTTTTCCAATTCCCAGAATACATACTTCAGGCAAGTTTACGATAGGTGTAAAAAAACCACCGCCTATTCCACCAAGACTCGAGATGGTCATTGATCCGCCAAAAAATTCTTTTTTATCAATCTTTAATTCCTTAGATAATTTACTAACGGACCTAAGCTCTTTCCCAAGTGCAATAATACTTTTTTGATCTACATTTCTAATTTTCGGTACCATTAACCCATGAGGAGTATCTACTGCAATCCCAATATGGAAATATTTTTTGTATATTAACTCTTCTTTGACAGGATCAATAGATGAATTAAAGTTCGGATACCTTTTCATTGCGTTAACTAAAGCCTTCATCATAAATGCTAGTGGAGTAACTGGAATTTTTTCCCTTGTATTTAGATCAACTAAATTTTTTCTAAAGTCCTCCATATCTGTAACATCAATCTCATCATGTTGCGTAACATGTGGAATACTGGTCCATGCTTGAATTAAATGAGGTCCTGATAATCTTTTTATTCTAGGAATTTTTTGTACATCTACTGGGCCAAATTCTGAATGATCATAAGGTTGTTCAATTTCTTGTTTTTTTGGCTCTACTACTTCAACTTTTTTATGTTGATTAGTTTTTATAAAATTCTTTATATCCTCTTTTTTAACTCGCCCACCTCTGCCAGAACCTTGGAGATTATTTATATTTATCCCTAATTCTCTGGCAAATTTTAGTGTATTCGGGCTGGCTCCTGTCGCATCACTTAGCCCAATTAGATTACTTGGTGCATTGGAAGTACTCTCTGTATTTTCAGTTTCTTTAACTTCATTTTTTAGCTCGATTGGAGCTTCATTATCCTTTTCAACATGATCTTCTTTTTCCTTATTAGCTGTATTAGTTTCAGAAGATAAAATTTCTAAAATTGTAGCACCCTCAGAAACCTTATCTCCAATTTTAACTTTAATGCTCTCAACTTTTCCAGATATTGTAGACGGAACCTCAACACTTGATTTATCACTTTCCAAAGTAATAATTGGGTCACCTTTATTAATCGTGTCACCTTCTTTAACAAGAACTTCGATAATTTCTACTGAATCAAAATCTCCAATATTTGGAATTTTGATCAGTTCAGACATTATAATTTTATTGGATGGGGTTTATTTGGATCAATTCCATACTTCTTGATTGCGTCTGTTACAACGCTAGATGCAATTTTTTGTTCTTGTGATAATGCACTTAAAGTATTCACAATAATAGCCTCTTTATTGACTTCAAAAAATTTCCTCAACTCTTTTCTTGTATCACTTCGTCCATATCCATCTGTACCAAGGGTATAAAAATTTGAATCCGTATACGGTCTAATTTGATCAGCATGTGATCTTATGTAATCTGTTGCGGCTATAATTGGTCCTGATCTACCTGACATACATTCTGCTAAATAGGGTTTTTTTGCTTCCTTATCAGGATTAAGTTGATTCCATCTTAAAACTTCTGCTCCATCTCTTTGTACTTCAGAAAAAGATGTAACGCTCCAAACGTCACTATCAATATTATATTCCTTGCTTAAAATTTCTGCAGCTCCAATAACTTCATTTAAAATTGAACCAGAGCCAAATAATTGTGCTGTAGATTTTCCTTGGTTTCTAAACTCTTTGAACAAATACATTCCTTTTAAAATATCTTCTTTTTTTACATGATCAGGAATGGCTGGATGCTTATAATTTTCATTTAATGAAGTGATATAGTAAAAAATATTCTCTTTATTTTCATGCATTCTTTTAATTCCGTCTTCAACAATAGTTGCCATTTCATAAGCATAAGTAGGATCATATGAAATACAGTTTGGAATCATTGAGGCCATGATTAACCCTTGACCATCTTGGTGTTGCAATCCTTCACCTGCTAATGTTGTTCTACCAGATGTTGCACCAACTAAAAATCCTCTAGTTTGCGAGTCACCTGCCGCCCACGCTAAATCCATTACCCTTTGAAAACCGAACATAGAATAAAAAATATAGAAAGGGATCATTTCTACATCATGATTTGTATAAGAGGTCCCAGCTGCAATAAAAGATGACATGGCACCGGCTTCAGTAATACCCTCTTCTAAAACTTGACCACCTTTGTCTTCTCTGTAAGAGCTTAATTGTTCAGAATCTACAGGTTCATATTTTTGTCCTTCATGAGCATAAATACCAACTTTTTGAAAAAAACCTTCCATACCAAAAGTTCTTGCCTCATCTGGAATGATTGGAACCAATCTAGGTGCAACTTTTTTATCTCTAAAAATTTTACTTAATATTGCAACGAGTGCCATGGTAGTTGACAATTCTCTTTCACCAGAATCTTTCATGGAAGCATCAAATATACTTGGGTCTGTTATTTTAACTTGAGCAGCTTTGGAAGATCTTGCTGGTATTTGTCCACCTAAGGCCTTTCTTCTTTCAATCATATACTGAATTTCATCTGATTTTTCATCAGGTTTATAAAACTCTAAATCTTCAACCTGTTTATCTGATAATGGAATATTAAAACGATCTCTAAAGTAGTACATGTCATCAACATCTAACTTTTTTTGTTGGTGAGTGGTATTAATACTTTCTCCAGATTTACCCATTCCATAACCTTTAATTGACTTTGTTAATATAACAGTTGGTTGACCTTTGTGTTTGACTGCTGCATCATAAGCTGCATAAACTTTATGTGGATCATGACCTCCACGATTTAGTCTCCAAATATCTTCATCGGTCAGATTTGAAACTAACTGTTTTAGCTCTGGGTATTTTCCAAAGAATTTTTCCCTAACATAAGCTCCATCTCTTGCTTTGAAAGCTTGATATTCTCCATCAACACATTCATCCATTCTTTTCATTAGCAACCCAGTTTTATCCGCTTTTAAAAGAGGATCCCAATATGATCCCCAAATTACTTTAAGTACATTCCAACCTGCACCTCTAAATGTACCTTCTAGTTCTTGAATAATTTTTCCATTTCCTCTTACAGGACCATCAAGTCTTTGTAGGTTACAATTAATTACAAAAATTAAATTATCTAAATTCTCTCTTGCCGCCAAACCAATTGCACCTAGTGACTCAGGCTCATCACATTCCCCATCACCCATAAATGTCCAAACTTTTCTATTTTGTTTTGGAATCAATTTTCTATTTTCCATGTACTTCATGAACCGTGCATTATAAATCGAGGTAATTGGACCAAGGCCCATTGATACAGTTGGAAATTGCCAGTAGTCGGGCATCAACCAAGGGTGAGGATATGAAGATAAACCATCTCCGCGTTTTATATTCGCTTCCTGTCTAAAATTTGTAAGTTGTTTTTCAGAAATTCTACCTTCTAGAAAAGATCTAGCATACATACCTGGCGCTGCATGACCTTGAAAATAAACCATATCTCCTAAAAAATCATCTGTCTTACCTCTCCAAAAATGATTACAACCAACATCATATAATGTTGCTGCTGAAGCAAATGTTGCAATGTGACCGCCAAGTTCAGGTGACAACTTATTAGCTTTCACAACCATCGCTGCTGCATTCCATCTAATAAGCGCTCGTATTCTTCTTTCAATTTCCTGATCTCCTGGTGATCTTACTTCTAATTCAGGAGGGATTGTATTGATGTAAGGAGTATTCTGAGTAAATGGAAGATTAGAACCAGCTACATATGCTTGATCAATTAATTTAGATAATAGAAAATGTGCTCTTTCTGCTCCGTCTCTTTTTACAACTGAATGAAGTGACTCTATCCATTCATGAGTTTCTTCACTATCAATATCCCCTAAATCTGGATTGGATCCATAAAAATTTTGTTGTTTGATTTCTATTCTTGGTGCCCTAGGGTCTTTTGAATGTCCATTAGGTTTTGGAGTACTGTTAACCGCTTCTTGTTTTTGCTCTGTATTATTTTTTGGGGCTTCATCAACCGTTTCTTTTGGCTCTTCTTTTTTTACTTCTGTTCCATTTTCAGCAAGGGATCCTATTATGCTTCCCATAGAAACTTTATCACCAACTTTTACACTAAGGTTTTCTATTGTCCCTTCATAGGGCGATGGAACCTCAACGCTCGACTTATCACTTTCAAGTGTTATTAAAGGTTCATTTTTAGAAATTGATTGACCTTCTTTTACTAATATTTCTATTATTTCAACTTCTTTGAAATCTCCAATATCTGGAACCTTAATTTCTGTAGACAAGCATCCCCCTTGATGTGATATACTTTTTTTAAACAAGGACTTTATATATAAAATATTAAAAATATGTACGAAAATTTCGGTCAATTTATTGATAACAAATGGCACAAATCAAAGGAAAATTACGATGTAATTAACCCATCCACAGAGGAGGTTTTGGGGCAAGCTTCAAAAGCATCAAAAGAGGAAGTTGATAAAGCGATACAATCTGCTGCAAAAGGTTTTCTTAGTTGGAAAAATATTCAAGCTTGGGAAAGATCAAACAAAATTAGAAAAATTGCAGATGCGATTAGGCAAAGGAAAGATGAAATAGCAAAATGGATTGCCCTTGAAGTTGGTAAACCTTTTGTACAAGCTCAAGCTGAAGCAATTGCTTCAGCAGATATTTTTGAGTGGAATGCAGAAGAGACAAAAAGAATTTACGGACAAACAGTTGAGAGCAGATTTAAAGATACTAGAGTTATAATTAATTATGAGCCCGTTGGAGTAGTAGTAGGTTTGGTTCCTTGGAACTTTCCATGTATTTTGGCTTCTAGAAAAATTTCAACCGCTTTAGGAGCGGGCTGTTCTATTATTTGTAAACCTGATGTAATTACGCCTGGATCTGTCATGACGTTAATAGAGATAATAAAGGATGTTGGATTGCCAGATGGAACAGTAAATATGCTTTCAGGCGACCCGGCAGAAATAGCGTCACAACTTATCGATTCAGATATTGTTAAAAAAATATCTATTACTGGATCAACCAGAGTTGGGAAGTTAATTTTAAAACAAGCTGCTGAAAAAGTGCAACGAGTTACGATGGAACTGAGTGGTCATTCACCTTTCATAGTTCATGAGGATGCGAATATTGAAAGAGCGGTTAATATGGCGATGATTGCAAAATACAGAAATACAGGACAAGTTTGTATTTCACCCTCAAGATTTTATATTCACGAAAGTAAAAAAGATGAATTCACAAAAAAATATGTTGAACAAACTCAGAAATTAAAATTAGGTCCTGGGATTGGGAAAGATACAGAGATTGGCCCCATCACAACAGAAAAAAGAATTAATGAAATTGATGAATTGGTAAAAGTCACAGAGAAAGAGGGTGCAAAAATTTTGTGTGGAGGAAAAAAATCTCCTAAGTTTAATAAAGGTTATTTTTATGAACCTACTGTCTTTGATGATGTAGGAGATGATTTTACAATTACACAAACCGAACCTTTTGGTCCATTGTCACCAATTATGTCATTTAGTAAGTTTGATGACTTAATTAAAAGAGCAAATAATCACTCCAATGGTTTAGCCGCATATGTTTGCACCTCTTCAATGAACTTAGCGCATGAAACTTCCGAATGTTTAGAAACTGGAATGGTTGCAGTTAACACACCTGTTGTGCCTACAGCCGAAACACCTTTTGGTGGTATCAAACAAAGTGGTTATGGAAGAGAAGGTGGATCAATGGCTATTAAAGATTACCTTAATCTTAAATACACACATCTAGGCTTAAAGGGTTAAATGACCCAAGTTGGTATTATTGGTACTGGCTTGATGGGCTACCCAATGGCAATTAATATCTCAAAGAGTTTTAATTTGCGTTCATACAACAGAACATTTGAAAAAATGAAAGGCCTTGAAAGTTACAATATTAATCTATGTAAAAGTTTGGAGGAAACTTTAGCAAATTCAGAGATAGTAATTTCAATGTTACCTGGTGATGATGAAGTTTTAGAAACAATTGACAGTGTAACAAAATTTTCAAAACCCAATTCTATTGTAATTGATATGAGTTCAACAAAAGTGCAAACTGCAAATAAGGCGTACAATGAGTTGAAACAAAAAAATATTCATTTTTTGGATGCCCCAGTTTCTGGCGGTCCTGAAGGAGCAAAATCAGCAAACCTTGCAATAATGGTAGGAGGGGATCAAGAAATTTTTGCAAAGTGTAGCGATGTACTAAAGACTATGGGAAATCCAACTTTGGTTGGTCCAAATGGAAGTGGTCAAGTTTCTAAATTGTGTAATCAAATCATTGTTGGCGTAACGATTGGTGCAGTTGCAGAGGCAATCATTTTATGTGAAAAAAATGGTGCGGATCCAAAAAAATTCATTTCAGCTGTATCTGGAGGTTTTGCGGATGGAAAAATTTTACAAAATCATGGACAAAGAATGATTGATAAAGATTTTTCAGCACGTGGCAAAAACATAACTCATCTTAAAGACATGAAAAATATTTTAGAATGCGCAAACTCTAAGGGACTTGATTTACCAATTTCAAAAATAATTGAAAAAATGTTTGAAAATTTATGCAATGATGGATTGGCAAATGATGATCATTGTTCTTTATATAAAGAGATCATAAAACAAAAATAAGACCTTAATTTAATGAAAAATATGGAATTGAAAAGAAGAATACTACAGCAAGCCAAGCAATAACTTTGGTTGTAATTACTAACTAATGTTAAAATATAGTAGAAAAAATAAGTTAACTAAATGATTTCAGTATTAATAAAACTACCAATTTTCAAAAGAGTAATTCCATCAATTATAAAAAGATTAAATATCAAAAATTTTAAATATAAATCGGGTAGTTTGATTTATAATTTAGATCTGAGATATTTAGTTGATAGGCGATTTTTTCTCTTTGGCTGGGATGATGACGTTATTCAATACTTAAATACTTTCATAAAAGAAAAAAAATGTGATTATTTTCTTGATATAGGTTCGTGTTGGGGAATTTATAGCTTACAAGTTGCAAACAGTAATCCTGAAATAAATGTTTTGGCCTTCGATGTTTTTGAAAAAAATATTCAACGTCTTGAAAATATGGCAAAGATTAATGAAATTAATAATATAAAAACATTTAATAAAGCCATTGGGTCAAATAAAAAAGTGGAAAATTTTTCTGTAGAAGAGGAGCATTCTCCGAATTTTAGTAAAGATTTAAATGGCAAGTATCAAATTAAAGTTCAACAAGATTTGATTGATAATTTGGTAAGTGTTTCAAAAAAAAATATAGTAATTAAAATGGATGTAGAAAGGGCTGAATTAGAGGCTTTAAAAGGATCTAAAAATCTATTAACAAATAATAATTGTTTAATAGTTATTGAAACTGAACAAAATAGAGGTGCTGTAGATTTCCTTTTATCTTTGGGGTTTGAAGTTATCCAACATAATCTTGATACAGCTGACTTAATTTTATCAAATTACGATCAATAGTTCACATTTAATCATGCTAAAATATATTTTTAAAAACTATTTTAAATTGCTAATTCTGGTGCCCACAACCAGAATCGAACTGATGACCCCGTCCTTACCATGGACGTGCTCTACCTTCTGAGCTATGTGGGCATTTTTGTGTCAAAGAAATTATTATAACAGACTTTTAGTATTTTTTAATAATTCATTGTCAAATAAATGACTAATTTAAATCATTAATTTAACTTTATTGTTTTTTATTTAATAATCATGAAAAAACATAATTTTATTTTAGTAATATTTTTATCTCTAATATTAACTAATTGCACTCAACATTCTGTAAAGTTTGGGAAAAGGTGCACTGAAGTTTCAGATGACGGAACTTATGAGAAATCATATGTTTGGGTAGTGAACAATAAGACAGTCCCTGATTTTGATAAAAAAATTACTGAAGAAAACTGCAGCAAAGCTGAAAATCTCTAGTTTCATATTATTGAAATTTAGGCATCTTTCTTGACAAATTGCTCGGATATCTATTTAAAGTTAGCAGCACTTTTTTGTGCTATAATTAAATAAGTAAAGAAAGAAGTAAGAATGAGTATAAAAGGAAAAGTAAAATGGTTTAATGGAACTAAAGGTTATGGTTTCATTGAGCGTGAAGACAAAGAAAAAGACGTCTTTGTTCATATGTCTGCAGTAAAAGATTCAGGAGTAGGTTATCTAGATGAAGGTGATTCATTAACTTTTGAAATCGAAGAGGGTCAAAAAGGTCCTTCAGCAGTTAACCTAAAAAAAGAGTAGGTTTTAAATTTTAACGACGGAGGCTCGGTCATGGGAATACATTATGATTATAAATCCAAAAGAGGAGAAAGAGCTATGCTAAAAGAAGCGAAGAGAAAAGAAAGATTAGCTTTGAAGAAAGCCAAAAGAGCCTCCTCGTCGGACATTGAAGAAGTAAGTGAAAAGGTTGAAATGCACGACATTAATAAACCAATTACTTTAGACGACTTAACCAATCCGGATCAATAGTTTTGATGCCTTCATTATCCAACAAGGATGATAAAAAGCAAAAGTTAGCTAATGCTTTACAGCAAAATCTAAAAAAAAGAAAAAAATTTAAGAAAAAGTTAGATAACAAATAATCTATGAGCGTTTTATCAGACAAGTGGATTAGGAAAATGTCTCTTGAAAAAGAGATGATTTCTCCCTTTGTAGAAAAGCAACAAAGGTCAAATAATATTTCATATGGATTGTCTTCCTTTGGATACGATGCAAGAGTATCTAATGAATTTAAAATTTTTACTAATGTAAATTCATCAGTGGTCGATCCAAAAGACTTTTCTGGTGAGAATTTAGTTACTAAAAAAGAAGATGTCTGTATCATACCCCCAAACTCTTTCGCACTAGCTTCTACAGTCGAATATTTTAAAATACCACGTGATACTTTGGTAATTTGTTTAGGTAAAAGTACATATGCACGATGCGGTATTATAGTGAACGTTACCCCATTAGAACCCGAGTGGGAAGGTCATGTAACACTTGAGTTTTCTAACACTACACCACTTCCAGCAAAAATTTATGCAAATGAGGGTGCGTGTCAGTTTATATTTTTAAAAGGAAACGAGTCCCCAGAAGTTTCATATGCAGATAGAAAAGGAAAGTATATGAAACAAAAAGGTGTAACTTTACCAAAACTTTAATATGAAAAAAATTATTATCCAGGGAGGTAAAAAACTCCATGGAACAATTTCTATATCTGGATCAAAAAATGCAAGCTTACCAATTTTAGCATCATCAGTTTTATTTGATGAAAAAGTAGTTTTAGAAAACGTTCCTATTGTTCAAGATGTAATCACAATGGTTAAATTGCTGGAAACTCTTGGTAAAAAAATAACAATTAAAAAAAATACAATTGTAATTTTAAGTAAATCAAAAACGAAATCATTTGCAGACTATAAGCTTGTAAAAACAATGCGTGCAGGAATATTGGTAATAGGACCAATTCTTGCTAAATTAAAAAAAGCAAAAGTCTCTTTGCCGGGCGGATGTGCAATTGGAGCAAGACCAGTTGATATTCATCTAGATTTTTTATCAAAGGCAGGATATGCAAATAAAGTATTAAATGGGTATGTAGAATCTAGGTTAATAAAAAAAAGAAAAAATATTAGCTATAAATTTAAAAAATTGTCAGTAGGAGCAACAGAGACAGCAATTTTAAATTCTGTGATTTCAGATAAGAGTGTGATTTTAAAAAATATCGCAACAGAACCTGAGATAATTGACCTCATCAATTTCCTAAAGGTTGCTGGAGCAAAAATTACATTTAAATCAAAAAGATCAATTTTAATTACAGGAGTTCAAAAGTTAAATGGTTTGGACTATAGAGTAATGCCAGACCGTATTGAGGCAGGCACATATATAATGGCCTCAG
>CBFHHD010000033.1:0-11658 GCA_965655605.1 Candidatus Pelagibacteraceae bacterium
CAGTTTATTCCCATTTCAGCACTCAATGGAGATAATGTTGTAAACCGTTCTAAGCATATGGACTGGTATGAAGGAAGTACACTAATGTATCATTTGGAACACGTTCATATTTCAAGTGATTACAACCATGTAGATTGCCGTTTTCCTGTGCAGTCAGTTATTCGTCCACATACTTTAGAACACCAAGACTATAGAGGCTTTGCTGGTAGAATAGAGGGAGGAGTGTTTAAGCCTGGAGATAAAATTAAGACACTTCCATCAGGTTTCACTTCGGTAATAAAAAGTATTGATTTGAATGGCGAATCTATTGAAGAGGCCTTTTCTCCAATGTCCGTCACTATGACTTTAGAGGATGAAATTGATATCAGTCGAGGTGATATGTTAGTGCGTGAAAATAATATTCCACAGGTAGGTCAAGACATTGAAGTACTAGTAACATGGATGAGTCAAAAACCACTTCAACCCAGAACTAAAGTCATCATCAAGCACACCACTAATGAGTGTTTAGCAATGGTTAAGGATCTCAAGTACAAAATAGATATCAATACATTGCATAGGATAGAAGGTGTTCAAGCCATTGAGATGAATGATATTGCAAGGCTATCCATTAGAAGCTCTAAGCCGCTTTTCTACGATATATACAAAAAGAATAGACAAACCGGTAGTCTAATCATAATAGACGAGCAAACCAATGAAACTATTGGCGCAGCAATGATTATAAAATGAATCAAGCCTTATTAAAAATAGCAATCGAAGCCGCTTTACAAGCTGCTAAAAAGATTGTGGAGATTTATCAATCAGATGATTTTGATGTTCAATTGAAATCCGATGACTCACCACTGACTAAAGCTGATATAGCCTCTCATAATATCATTGAATCGTATTTGAAAGAAACACAAATACCTATACTTTCAGAAGAAGGAAAGGATATTCCGTACGACACACGAAAGGAATGGAATAGACTTTGGATTGTAGACCCTATCGACGGGACAAAAGAGTTTATCAAAAGAAATGGTGAGTTTACAGTGAATATTGCTTTGATTGAAAATCAACAGCCAATACTTGGTGTTATCTATGCGCCAGTTTTAAACGATTTATACTTTTCATTGGATGGTATAGGAGCCTTTAAAGTAGAAGTAGATTTATATAATTACTCCATTGACAAGCTCATTGAAAATGGCGTAAAGCTGCCTATTCACCAAGACAAAAACGCTTTTACTATTGTGGCAAGTCGCTCGCACCTATCGAAAGAAACGGAAGATTTTATAGAAGAAATGAAGTCAAAACACGGAAAAATAAATATGATTTCAAAAGGCAGTTCGTTAAAGCTCTGTATGGTGGCTGAGGGATTGGCGGATTGCTATCCTCGATTTGCTCCAACAATGGAATGGGATACTGCCGCCGGACAGGCGATTTGTTTTGCTTCTGGCTTCAAACTCATCGACTGGCTGACAAAGTCAGCTCTAAAATATAATAGACCGAATCTCAGAAATGAGTGGTTTATTGTGAATTAATACGAATTAACAAACTAGTGACTACCGGTGGTAGTCAGTATATAACCAAAATGAGAAAAAAAATAATTTACTTAGAAAATGATTAAAAATAAAACATTATTAATTACCGGAGGAACTGGTTCGTTTGGTAATGCCATACTGAAAAAATTTCTTAATACTGACCATTTTTCTGAAATTAGAATTTTTTCTCGTGATGAGAAAAAACAACATGATATGAGAAATTTGCTGAAAAGCTCTAAAGTCAAATTTTACATAGGAGATGTAAGAAATTATAATAGTATAGAAACAGCTATGAGAGGCGTAGATTATGTATTCCATGCAGCGGCTTTGAAACAAGTGCCATCTTGTGAATTCTTTCCCTTAGAGGCTGCACGAACTAACGTTTTTGGCACACAAAATGTTATTGATGCAGCTGGAGTTAACAAGGTGAAAAAAGTAATTTGTTTAAGTACAGATAAGGCAGCCTATCCTATAAATGCTATGGGTATATCCAAAGCTTTAATGGAAAAAGTAGCTATAGCTGCTTCAAGAAATTTAAAAGAAACAACTATTTGTTTAACAAGATATGGAAATGTTATGGCATCAAGAGGATCAGTAATCCCACTTTTTGTTCATCAAATTAAAGAAGGAAATGCTTTGACTTTGACAGATCCTGATATGACAAGGTTCTTAATGACTCTTGAAGACGCAGTTGAATTAGTTTTATTTGCTTTTGAGCATGGTAACCCTGGTGATTTATTTGTCAATAAGGCTCCAGCGTCTACAATAGGCGATTTAGCTTTTGCTATTTCTGATTTATTGAATAATACTAAGCCACATCAAGTAATAGGAACTAGACATGGGGAAAAACTATATGAAACACTTTGTACTAGAGAGGAAATGTTAAAGGCGGAAGATATGGGAGATTTTTATAGAATTCCTGCAGATAATAGAGACTTAAACTATGCGAATTTTTATAATGTAGGTGAAAGTGAAATTTCAAAAATTGAAGATTATAATTCTCATAACACAAATAGGCTTGATGTAAAGGGTGTTAAGAATTTAATTAAAAGTTTAGAAGTTATCAAGAATAATATAAAATAATTCTATAATGGATAATCAATGTGTACCTCAATTTATTAAGGGTAAATCTTTCAAAGATAATAGAGGTCAAATATTTTTTAATAATGATTTTGATTTGAAGAATGTAAGACGATTCTATGAGATAGAAAATATTAATTCTGATTATGTTAGAGGTTGGAAAGAACATACTATAGAGAGTAGGTGGTTTTTCGCTACAAAGGGCATCAATATAATTAGTGTTTCAAAATTTGATAAAAATGAGAAATTATTTAAAGATTCTCATACGGTTATTGAACTAGATTCGAATACTAAAAATGTATTGTATGTCCCAAAATATCATGCAACTTCAATTAAACAATTAACAGATGGAGCTAAGGTTATGGTTATGTTAGACTACCTACTAAATGAAACGTCTGATGAAATCAATTGGGATATTGAATCTATTTAATTTATGAAAAATATAGGAATTACAGGAGTAAATGGTTTTATTGGGAATCATCTAAAAAACACTCTTCATCTTGAGGACACTAAATATAAAATTATAAATTTTGAACGGTCCTTTTTCGATAATATACAAGATTTGGATTCGTTTGTTGAAAAATGCGATGTTATTATTCATCTTGCAGGTCTTAATAGACATGAAAACCAGGAAGTTATTTATGATACAAATATCAAGTTATCTCAAAATTTAGTTGATTCATTAAAAAGAGTAAATAAAAGCTGTCATGTAATCATGTCTTCCTCCTCACAGGAGAAATTGAACAATTTATATGGTAAGTCTAAAAAACAGGCAAGAGGGTTATTTGTTGACTGGTCAAATGGAAATAACAAGAATATATTTACAGGTCTAATTATACCAAATGTTTTCGGTCCTTTTTGTTTGCCAAGTTATAATTCTGTTGTTGCTACATTTTGTTATAAATTACTTAATGAAGAGACTCCAAAAATTATTAATGATAGTGAGCTTAATTTAATATACGTTGCCGAATTGATTTCTGAAATTGTTAAAGTAATAGAAAGTAATGAGTCCAATCCAAAAAAAGTTATAACTTCAACAAAAACTATAAAAGTTTCAAAATTATTATCACAACTATTAATATTTAAACAATCTTATTTTTTAAATGGAAACATACCTATCTTAGATTCCGACTTCGACTTAAACTTATTTAATACCTTCAGAAGTTATATTAACTTAGAAGAATATTTTCCGTTTAAATTAATACAACATAAGGACGATAGAGGGGCATTTATAGAACTTATTAGACTTGGAATAGGAGGGCAAGTTTCATTATCTACAACTGTGCCTGGAATTACTAGAGGTAATCATTTTCACACAAGAAAAGTAGAACGTTTTGCTGTTATAAAAGGCAAGGCTTTAATTCAGTTGAGAAAGATTGGTTCAGATAAAGTTTACGATTTTTTACTAGATGGTAATGAGCCTTCTTATGTGGATATGCCAATATGGTACACGCATAACATTAAAAATATAGGCGAGGATACTTTATTAACTAATTTTTGGATTAATGAGCCATTTGATCCAGAAAACCATGATACTTATTTTGAAATTGTATAAAATAAAATGAAATTATGAAAAAATTAAAAGTAGTTACAGTTGTTGGTACGAGACCAGAAATAATTAGGCTAGCAAGAATACTAGCTGCTTTAGATAAAAGCGAAAGTATTGATCATTATTTAGTTCATACAGGTCAAAATTATGATTATGAATTAAATGAAGTGTTTTTTAATGATTTAGGAGTAAAAAAACCTGATTTTTTTCTTGAAGCCGCGGGGAATAATGCCACTGTTACTTCAGGCAACATACTGATTAAAATAGATCCAATACTTGATGAACTTTCTCCAGATGCCTTTTTGGTTTTAGGTGATACAAATTCTTGTCTTTGTGCCATAGCTGCTAAAAAAAGAAAAATTCCTATTTTTCATATGGAAGCTGGAAACCGTTGTTTTGATCAGAGAGTTCCTGAAGAGACTAATAGAAAAATTGTTGATCATACAAGTGATATAAATCTTACTTATAGTTCAATTGCTAGAGAATATTTATTAAGAGAAGGACTCTCGCCTGATAGGGTAATAAAAACAGGCTCACCTATGTTTGAGGTCTTGAGTTACTACATGCAAAATATAGAAAATTCCAAGATTTTGACTGATTTAAAATTAGAGGCAGGAAAATACTTTGTTGTATCAGCTCATAGAGAGGAAAATGTGAGTTCTGACAGTAATTTTTTAAACTTGTTAGAATCATTAAATTCAATAGCTAAAGTTTATGAATTACCAATTATTTTTAGTACACATCCAAGAACTAGAAAACGTTTAGAGGAATTAAATGTTGAAACACATTCATTAATTCGTTTTCTTAAACCTCTAGGTTTTCATGATTACAATCACCTTCAAAAATACTCAAAAGCCGTTCTTTCAGATAGTGGTACTATATCAGAGGAATCTTCAATTATGAATTTTCCAGCTTTAAATATCAGACAAGCTCATGAAAGACCAGAAGCTATGGAGGAGGCTTCTGTAATGATGGTTGGTTTAGCTAAAGGTAGAATACTTCAAGGATTAAAAGTTTTAGAACAACAAGCAACAGGTATAGATAGAGATTTAAGATTAGTATCAGATTATAGTATGCCTAATGTGTCCAAAAAAATTATTAGAATAATAATCTCATATACCGATTACATAAATCAAAATATCTGGAAAAAATAATGTTTAATAAAAGATAATTTATAATACTTTGAAATCTATTTGAGATTACAAAACTATGTTTAAGAATCAATTTAAATCTCAACTCAATATAAATATTGCTAGTGGCTCAATAGTGCATGGGTTAAATATATTTGTAGGGTTAATTAGTTACCCAATATTTATCAATTACTTAGGTTTTGAATTATTTTCTGTTTGGACACTTCTTTCAATAATTATTAGTTTCGCTCAATTAGGTGATTTTGGTATTAGTAAAGCTGTTATATTTTATACTTCCAAAGAAAGTGCAAACAAAAATTTTGAAAAGATAAAAGAATTACTAAGTTCAGCACTTTTTGTTTTATTTATTCTAGCACTTATTATTCAGAGTGTTTTATGGTTGGGTAAATCACAAATTATTGAGTTGTTTGCAGTTCCAGAACAATTTTATTCTCAATCTTTTGAGGTAGTCCCTTTAATAGGAATTGCTGTTTTTTCTTTTTTGGTTTACGATTGCTTATTGGGTATTATAACGGGTTTAGGTAGATTAGATTTTTCCAATTTATTGTTACTAATTGTTAATCTTTTAAAAATTGGTTTTACAGTTCTATTATTAAGTTTTAAACCAACTGTTGTATCAATGGCTTTAGGTGTTATTATTAGTAATCTTTTAATGATTTTTATAGTTATTATAATAATTTCAAGAGTCTACTATAATTCAAGAATTCCATTCAGTAATATATCTAAAAAAACATCAACTAAAATTTTAAAATATGGTTTACCAGTATTAGGTATACAAACTTTAAATATGTTAATGTTTCCAGTAGTTAAAATAATAATGGCAAATAATTTAGGAGTTGTTTCTGTTGGGGTTTTTGAACTTGCTTCTAAAGTAGCGTATTCTTTAAGAACATTTTTTGAAAAAGGGCTTTTTGCATTAATGCCTGAGTTTGCAAATCTACATAAGTTTAATGATAAAGGCAGTAGTGAAATATTACAAAATAAGGTAAGTTTTTTTACAAAAAAATTAATGTATTATGGTGTTCCACTTTTTGTTTTAGCAGCTATATGTTCACCTTTTGCATTAAAACTATGGTTAAATAAGTCATATAATCCAGAAATACTAATAGGGTATTTATTGTTACAACCTGGCGTGATAGTTGGTTTAATAGCTCTACCATCTTATTATGCTTTATTGGCAACTAAAAATCAAAATATTTGTTTTCAAGAAGCAGTAATTAGAGTTATGCTTACACTCTTCATTATTCTGATTTTATTTTTACTTCTTCCACTTTCTTCTATTTTGATATATACTGCAATATCGTTAAGTGTTATTTTTTCCAACTTTTACTTAATGTATTCTTTTAGAACAAAAATAAAACATGCTTAAAAGTATAGCCTATTATATTCTAACAACTGTATTTTTGTTAGTAATTTACAATTGGATTTCACCAAGCAAGTCAATTAGTAGTATTTATGTTATAATTGGGTTACCAACGTTGTTTTTTATTTTTTTTGAAAAGTTAAGTAAAGCCTCTAAATCTAATATTAATTTTGGAGTTATTTTTTTTGTTGCGATGGCTTTCTTTATGGTTGCAGGAAACTTAACATCAGAAATCATATCATTTATGTTTCCTCATTTCGATGTAACAGGAATGGATAACACTAATTTATTTTGGTTGTCTGGATTGTTTTTTTTTGCACTAGGCTTTATTCTCACAAAACAGAAACATACTAGATACAAGAATCTAAAAGTTTATTTATTATCTAAAAAATATATCATTTTACTTTTTAGCTTTTGTTTATTTGCTACAATTTTCTCGATTATAAAATTAGGTTTTGTGCCAATTTTAAACTCTAGCTCAGGAAATATGAGGCTTTTCGGAGAAATTGGAAGTACAACTATTATAATTAGATTATATAAGATCGGTGTCGTTTCGTCCATATTGGCATCAATTTATTTTTTTAATATAAATAAAGATTTTAAAATATTATTGGTTGCATTATTTTCCTTTTCTTTCATGACTATTTTTTTTGTGAGGATATATCCTGCTCTCATAATTGTTTCAATAGGACTTTTCATTTTTTCTATTATCAAAAATAAGAAGTATATCTTTTTAACAATTGGTCTTTCTCTACCATTGCTGCTGTATTTAAATTCAAGTTTTCTTGATTATAGGTCCAGCTATGAAAGACAAAATAATATATCTAGAGAAATAAGTCACTCTCAAGCCACTATTTTATCTTTCTCAGATGATTATACAATACTTAATGATTTTATTAGAGATTATAATGATGAGTTTTATTATGGACAAACTTTTTTAGCTGTTCCTGTAGCTTTTATACCTAGTCAAATTTTACAAGTATTCGGCATCAAAAAACTTGAGATTTTACATAACACTTCTGCTAGAATAGTTGCTAAATTTTACAATAGTAATGCTGAAGGTCTTCGGATAGGTTTAATGGGTGAACTTTTTTTAAATTTTGGTTATTATGGCGCAATCTTTATGTATTTTTTAGGACTCATCACTAAGAAACTCCAATATAAAATAGAAGCTACAAGCCAAAGTGATTTCAGACTAGGCTTTTATTACTTGTTCTTTTCAATAATATTATACTCTATTGATTCACAAATAGATGCTATTGGTGTTTTACTTTCTGAGTTTTTAATAGTTTTTTGGATAACAAAAAAACTAATAAAGAAATATTTCTTAGCCATTAAATAATGCAAAAAAATTCTAAAAATATTATTAGAGCGACTATTTATACTACAACTGGTTTTCCTTACGGAATGGCTGCAGAAAACTTTATTCGTCAAGTAGCATTGGGTTTAAAATTTCTTAGTGTTCCAATAAATGTTGTTAGAATGTGTGGGCTAAATAAAAGAAATTTTGAAGAAAATGATACAGGAATAAAAGTTTCTAATATGTTATTTAACAGGAAACTGACAGGAATATTTAGTATATTAAATATAGTAATATTACCTTTAATTATACCTTTCTCACTTTTATACAATAAGATTAAATATGGAACAAATATAGTAATTATGTATTGTGTAAGTTTTGCTTATTGGGGTGCCCCATTAATTTTTTGGTGTAAAGTATTTCATATAAGTATTTACTCTTTTGAAACAGAAAGGTACATGAGAAAGTATTTTGGAGTTGAATGGTATAAGTTTCCTAAATGGATGGCCTATAAATTACAATATTCTTTTTTTGACAGATTTTTAAATGGAAAAGTATGTTTGAGTAAATACTTAGTTAATATGTCACTAAATAGTAAACTCAAGCCAGAACAAATTAAATTAATACCTCATTTTATTGATACAGATTTTTTTGTGTGTGATAAAATTAAACCTGATTCTGAGTATTTTACTATTGGGTTTAGTGGAGCTATGTACAGTCTTAACGGCATATATATTTTAATAGAAGCTTTTAAACTCTTAATTAAAGATGTGAAATGTGCAAGGTTATTACTGATTGGGACTTCATACCCACAAGAGAAAGAACTTTTTGATAAAGCCATATCTTCTTTAAAAGATAAAGTAATTTTCCCGGGAATGGTTCCTTCTAAAGAAGTTCCAAATTACCTTAATAAATGTGATGTTTTAGTAAATCCTAGAGAGAAAAGTGTTTTATCAGACTCAGGTTTTCCTACTAAAATTGGTGAATATTTATCAACTGGTAAAGTTGTAGTTACATCAAATACCGGTGATCTTGATTATTATTTTAAAAATGAACTTGATTTATTCTTTTTTGAATCTGGAGATATAAAATCTCTTGCAGATTGTTTGAAATTTATTTATTACAATAAAGATGTAACTTCTAAAGTAGGGAGAAATGGTCAAGTTTCTGCTAAAAGTCATCTTAGCTATATTGAATCAACTAAAAAACTGATTGAATTAATTTTAAAAAACAATTAAAATTTTATGTTTAAAAATATTAAAGAAGATTTAGATCTGTATTCTTATAGAAGAGGTTGGTCAAAATGGACAATTGCTATAATTCCTTTAATTTACCCAACAACTTGGCCAGTATTATGCTATAGGTATCAAAGATGGGTTCTGACAAAAGTTTCAATTCCAATTGTTAAACAAGTTCTTACAATATTTGGATACTTTTGGAAAATGGCTGTGGTTTTATTAACAGGAGTAACTTTATCTGAAAGAGCGCAAATAGGTAAAGGTTTATTTATTTCTCACCTAAGTGGTATAGTTATTGGAAATGGGTGTTCTGTTGGGGATTATTGTTCAATTCATCAATGTGTTACTATAGGAGGTGCTGGAATTGGAGAAGAATATGGTAAGCCAGTAATAGGCGACAATGTATTTATTAGTGTTGGTGCTGTAATAGCCGGAAAAATAATAATAGGAGATAATGTGGTCATTGGAGCAAATGCAGTAGTTGTTAAGAGCACTTTGGATAATGTTACATTAGGTGGCGTTCCAGCCAAAGTTATAAGTAAGAAAGGAAGTCGAGGTATGATTCATTTTAGAAATAAAATTTGAGAATATGAAAAATTTTGTTTCTGTTTTATTTCAAAAACATAAAAAGCATTTACCTGAAAAGTTAGAAGGCGTTACTTTGTTTGAAATTTTAAAATATGGTTTCGCTATTTTTGCTTCATCATGGCTTTTTCAAGGGATGTTATATATGAATTGGCGAGAAACTGTTTTAAAAATTTTAATCAATATAGTTATAACATATTTGTTATTTATGATTGGTATACCTATGTTAATTTCCATAATAATAGCGCATACTCTAAATTTTGCTTTTAATGGGCAATTGTTTGCTATGTACACTCATATGGGGGCTACCAACGTACCCCCTAAATTATTTTTAAAACAAACTATTTTAATCTCTAAAAGATTACAAAAGTCTACCTCAATAAAAGCGGCAATAGCTTATGGTTCATTGTCTAGAGGAAATTTTAAAAGTACTTCAGATATAGATATAAGATTTGTGCCAATGGTAGGTGAAATTAACTTTTGGATGGCAAGTTTGTTAGCTATTAAAGAACGTGTTCTAGCTTTTTTAAACGGTTATCCGCTTGATTTATATGTTTTTGATTCTAAAGTTTTACTTAAAAAAATGCGATCTGATGAATTACCAATAATGTTGTGTGAAAAAAATAATAGCATGCAATCTGTCTACATTAATAGATTGGAAATGGATGAATTTGTACAAAAGTTTAATGATAAAGTGATTTTAGAAAATGATCGTTTATAATTTGATATGGGGCTTTACCACTGGGGGTGGAATTGACAAATGCTATCTTCAATATCATGAAATATTAAGTGTCAATCATAATAGTGAAGTTTATTCTGCGTGTGTGAATATTAAGAGTTTAAATACTAATTTATACCAATTGACAAATCTTGGAATTAAGATAATTGAAATTAACAGCCGATCTGACTTTTCATGGCTAAATAAGATAGCAAATAATATAAGAGAAGTTAAGCCAGATATTTTTTTTACGCATGGTTTTAATGGGGCTATAATGGCTTTATTTTTAAGATATTTTAAAGGTGTTAAATTACCTTTAGTAACTACTTATCATGGTTTGTACCATGCGCCAACTTCAAAAAAGATAATTTTAAAACCAATTTATAATAGTTTAGCACGTTTTGTCTATAAATATATCTCAAAGCAGACCATTTGTGTAGAGAATATGTCTAGAAATTATCTAATAAGAAAGGGAGTTCCCAAGAATAAATTATCAACAGTACACAACGGTATAAAATTACTGAATCAACTTCCTTCATTCAAAAGAGAAAAAGTTAATCAAATAAAAAATGAACTTCTTATTATTTCAGTCTCAAGAATAAATAAAGTCAAAGGATTAAATTATTTATTGGAGGCTATAGCTAAAATCAAAAACAAAACTGAGATTTTATTCAAATATATTATGATAGGTGATGGACCAGAACTTGATAACTTAAAGTCATTAGCAAATGAGTTAGGTATTTCTGATAAGGTTCACTTTGTAGGTCATAAAAATAATGTTTTATCATTTTTGGAAAGTGCAGATATATTTGTATTACCATCATTAAGTGAGTGCCATTCTATTTCGCTATTAGAGGCAATGCGTTCTGGTAAAGCTATAATAGCTACAGATGTGGGAGGTAACCGGGAGTCTATAAGAGATCAAAAGGAAGGTTTGCTAATTCCAAGTAAAAATGTGAATGCTTTATCAATTGCACTACTCAAATTGCTTGAGGATTCAAATCTAAGAAAACAATATGCTAATTCAGCAAAGGCACGTTTTGAAAATAATTTTACAGAACAGGTAATGAAACGTAAACTATTAAAAATACTAAAGTCTTGAAAATTATAATTTACACTTATGCAATGCATAATGGTACAGAGCGTTTAATGCCTTGGCG
>CBFHHD010000034.1:0-10694 GCA_965655605.1 Candidatus Pelagibacteraceae bacterium
GGTAAAGAAATAAAAGTTAATTTAAACAAAACTCCATATTTAAATATTACGTGGAAAGTTGAAAAGGGATTACCGGGTATAAAAGAAAATACAAAAAAAGGTCATGATTTTGCTGCAAGAGTTTCTGTCATCAAAGAAATTGGATCTTTACCGTGGCAAAAAAAGGTCATGAATTATGTATTTTCAAGTAATGAAAAAACCAATGCTCATTGGGTTGGTCCCTACCGAAAACAGATTATAGATTATGTCGCCTCTTCGCTTGTTGATACAAAGGAAGGGACTTGGGTAACTGCAAAATTAAATGTAAAAGATCATTTCAAAGATTTTCTAGAATTAGATGTAAATGAAATTGATGGCGTGGCAATTATGACGGATACTGACAATACAAAGAAAAAGGTGATTTCATATTACAAAGATGTTTATTTTTCAGACTAATCTTTTCTAAAAGTTAAACTTGCCCACTTACTAAAATAATCTGTTTTATACTTGAGCTTATCCAAAAGGTTATTCTTTTGCAGAATGACAGCACTAATTAAGTAGAGACCTTTTTCTGAAGCATCGATATTTGCAAATCCATTTTTATCTGTTTGATATTGCACTCTTTTAGAGTTTACCCCTTGTCGCTGGAAAACAATAAACTTCTTTTCATAAAATGGTTCATTATCCAATAAAATTTGTATCTTTATATTATTATGATCAAAGGGATTGTTTTGATTAATAATTTCAAATTCAAGATTTGGTCTTGATATAAAAAAATTATCAATTTTATTTTGAAGAATAATTTTAGCAAATCTTTGATACGTCTCTGTGGGAATATCTGTTTGATTTTTGTTAAAATTTAAACTGTATTCTTTTGTAAAATCTAGAAATGTTTTGAGATCTGAGTATTGCAAATACTCCTTGTGTGATTGATAATACAAGTATTGTGTACCAGTTTGGCCAATTTTATGCTGAATGGCAGGATAATTACCATCATCTTGTTTAAGAAATTGATTAGCATTTTTTGATTGTAAAATTAATTTTTCTGTTTCTTCATTAATAAATGGGTAACTTTCACCCACCAAATCTTGACCGACTTTGATATGTATAGCGAGTTCACCATTCTTTATTTTGTAATTTTCTGCTTCCAACCATAATTCATGAGCATTAATTGGGATTGAATTTACAAAAAAACAAATTATTAAGATCGATAGTAATTTCATATGCTCAGATATCTCTTATTATTTTTAATATTACCAACTATAACCTTTTCGCACGAATTAAAACCATCCATTGCTAATTTTAGTGTTATCGAAGCCAATCAATCAATAGATGCAAAAATTGATATTCAAGTAAATTTAGAGGCAATTTTAGCTAATATTGATCCATCCCATTCAGACACAGATGAGTCAAAAAATGCAGGCTATTATAATGAGCTTAGAAAATTATCACCTGTTGAACTTGAAACTGTATTTTATAAAAATTTAAAAGATTTTGAAAAAAATATTTTTTTAAAAAATAAGGATAAAAATTTTAAAATTAAAATTAGTAATTTAAAAATAGGTGAAATTGGGAATTTAGAAGTTTCTAGAAATACAAATATTTTAATCTCAATAGATAATATAAGTGAAGATGATCTTCAATTTAGCTGGAACAATAATTATGGTCCAATTATTTTAAGAGTTTCAAATTTAAAAAATAAACTTATTTATACTGAATATTTAAAAGTTAACTCAATATCAAAACCTTTTTCTTTAACGAAAAAAAAGAATGACAATTTATCATCGGAAATTTTTAATTATCTAGTTATTGGGTTTGATCACATTGTTCCAAAAGGCCTTGATCATATTTTATTTGTGATTGGATTATTTTTATTTTCACCAAAATTTAAACCATTAATTATTCAAATTTCTGCATTCACACTTGCGCATACGATTACGATATTTTTAGGAGTATTAAAAATTGTTGAAATACCTGGAGAGATTGTTGAGCCTATTATTGCATTATCAATTTCATACGTTGCTATAGAAAATATATTTTTTAAAAAAGTTTCTGTATGGAGACCGCTAGTCATTTTTATTTTTGGACTATTGCATGGTCTTGGTTTTGCTGGAGTTATAAGTGATATAGGCTTATCCCAAACAAATTTCATTATAAGTTTAATTTCATTTAATATTGGCGTTGAGTTTGGGCAGTTATTTATCATCCTGGTTTGTTATTATGGAATAGCTTACTGGATAAAAGATAAAGTTTGGTACAAGAAATTTTTTACAAATCCTTTGTCAGTCATCATAGCTATTATAGGATTGTACTGGTTTGTTGAGCGAGTAATTTAATGTCAGATGTTAAAAGGTTTTCAATTATTGTTCCTGTATCGAAAAATGAAGTAAATTTTTCACTTTTAAAAAAACTTAAAAGTAAATTCTCAAAATGTGAAATCATATTATCCATCGATTCAGAAAATGAATTATCAATTGAAACTTTAAGTGAAATTAATCTAAATATTAATAAACTTATTAAAGTTACAAATTCAACAAGAGCAAAATCTTTAAATATGGGAGCCGCAATGGCAGAGAATGACCATTTATGGTTTTTGCATATTGATAGTAACATTGATGATCTAGAGCAATCTGATCTAAATAAATTAAAGGATAATCAGCTTGGTTATTTTAAATTAGCGTTTGATAGAAAAGAAAACAAAATCAATGCAAGTGGTGCTAATTTTAGATCAAAAAATTTTGACCTTCCATTTGGGGACCAATCTTTTTTAATAAATAAAAAGTTATTTAATTTAGTTGGTTGTTTTGATGAAAGTTTAAAAGAAGGTGAAGATCACAAATTAGTTTGGGATGCTAAAGCATTGGGTGTGGAGATTAAAGAAATATCTAAAAAAATTACTTCTTCAGCAAGAAAATATAAAAACAACTCTCTTTGGCAAACTGTTAAAACCCTTTTTAAAACTGTGTTGCAGGTAAAAAAATTTAAACAAAATAAAATTGAAAATATTTATTGTTTTTTCATGAAAGATCCGTTTTCCAAAAACTCTAAAAGCCGCCTAAGAAACACTCTTAAAAACGATCAATTAGTAGATGATTTTAATATGCACTGTCTCAAGATTGTTAAAAGTAATATTGAAGTGATTGCAAAAAAAAAGGAAAATAAAATTGTGATTATTAACAATAGTCTAAATAACAATTATTTAGAAAAGCTTGATTTGAAAAAATATAGCATCGTGAACTTTGATTATGAGGATGTGGGAAAATCAATGCAGGCAACTTATAATTTGTGTGCTAAATTTTCTGATAATTTAGTTCTTATTGGATCTGATATTCCTGAATTAAATTTAAAAAATTTAGAAGAAGCGATCAGTCATCTTAATAAATTTGATACTTTTTTAATACCAACGAATGATAATGGTTTTTGTTGTTTTTCTACTAAATTAAAAACATTAACAAATATTTTTACACAGATAAATTATAACAGTGATGATGTTCTTAATGATTTAACACAAAACTTATATAACTATCATAAAAGTGATTATTCGTTAATTGATGTAGATACTTTAAACGATTTACAAAAAATGTATTCTAGGCTTGAAAAAAATAAAACAATTAATCAAAGTCAAATCGATCTAGTCAAATTTATTGATAAAAGAAAGTACTTATAAATGAATAGAAGAAATTTTTTCAAAATAATTTTTAAAACAGCAATTTTTGTTAATGTTATTCATCTAAATGCTTTTGCAAAACTTAAAGAAATGATCAGAAATGATAGTGAATGGAAAAAAATTTTAACTCCTGAGCAATATTATATTTTAAGAGAAGAGGGAACTGAGAAGGCGGGTACCAGTGAGCTTAATGATGAAAAAAGAGAAGGCAATTATGTTTGTGTTGGATGTGATACAAAGTTATTCCACTCATCTATGAAATATGACTCTGGTACGGGTTGGCCTTCGTTTTACACTCATTACCCCGATGTGTTTGAAATTAAAAAAGATTATAAATTATTTTATCCAAGAACCGAATATCACTGTTTTGTATGCAAAGGTCATCATGGCCATGTATTCAATGACGGTCCTAGACCAACGGGAAAAAGATTTTGTAATAACGGAGTTGCTCTTAAATTTGTTCCAAAAACTTAAAGCATTCTCTTAAATTTTAATTTTTGTTTTTAAACAAATAACTTAGTTTAAAACTGGCTGTCCAAGCAATTAGAACCAAACCAATTAAAGCTTCAAGGCCTGATGTTATTCGCATCGCTCCATTAGCAAAAATATCCCCTGTTCCAAGTGTTGTATAACAGTTGGCAGAATAATAAAAAAAATCCAAAAAAGTCCCTTTTAGATTGCCTTCAAAAAAATTCATTTCTTGGTGGGTATGAAATACATATTGGTAGTACAATGCAAAAAGACTAATTTGTATTAAATGTGATAAAATAAGAACAAATGAGATTTTAACGAAGTCAGTATAAACAAATTTTTTAATCTTTATTCTGGCCAAAAAGACTAAAGCCAACCCATGGATCTTAATGGACATGGCGATGAGAATGAGTGTGAAAATTATCGACCAAATCATTATAATGATATATACATTTTCTTAAGATGTTGCCAATAACAAGAAAAAGTAGATCTATTATCAAACAGTTAGATCCATTCTACAAAGCAATGTCACCTCTATCGTATCCACTTATTCGAATTGTTGCAGGAATTATGATGATCCCACATGGATATAGTAAAGTTTTTGGTGATATCAATAGAACGGCAAAATTTTTTTCGTCTCTATCAATTGAGCCTGCTATATTTTTTGCTTGGTATGTTGGTATTGTAGAACTTGTAGGTGGAATTTGTGTTGCGCTGGGTTTTTTAACAAGATTTTTTTCAGCACAATTAGTTGGTATATTATTTGTAGCAACATTTTTTGTACATTTTCAAAACGGATTTTTTGCTTATCAAAATGGTTATGAGTTTCCTTTAATGTGGATGATCATAATGATTGCAATCACCTTTAGAGGTGGATCTGATTTATCAATTGACCAGGTTTTACCAAAGGAATTTTAATGAGCTTATCTAGATTGTCACTTAACAAGACAGTTCCAGTATTTTTAGTGATGGTAGTTATTATCTTATCGGTAATAACATTTTTTGCTCAGTAATATTTTAAGAAATTAAATAAATAGGTTCTGACTTAAAATTAATTTCAATTGGTAATGACCCATATTTTTCTCCATCACACTGAACACTCACTTTTTCTTGGGATGAAATTTTAATATTCTTTGAAACTAATTTTGTCACTTTCTTTGACTTACTAAGGTCACCATAAAAAAGAATTAGAAATATATAGTATAAAAAACCTAGACGACTTAAATCTGTAAACACGTAACATACAATGCTATCTTCAAAGATGGTTGTAGAATTAGTAATTTTATATGGACCTGCATAATGTTTTGCATTTGTTACTAAAACCCAGTTTCCTGTTATAGATTGATTGTCAGCCTCAATTTTAATGTTATATTTTCTTAATCTAAAAAATTCTATTAACCCTAAAAACCCAAACATAGCTTTTCCAAATATTTTTTTAAGAGATGGATGCATTTTATGTACAATATCACCGTCATACCCAATGCCAGCCATTAAAAAAAATTTCTTATTATTAATATTTGAAATATAAATTTTTTTAGTAATACCCTGTTCAATAGACTTGCAAATTGATTTTATATCATTTTTGATACCAGCTTCTATGGCAAGAATATTAGCAGTCCCAAGAGGAATGATGCCCAAAATAGTATCTTTTTGAATTCCATTTATAACTTCATTAATGGTGCCATCTCCTCCGGCAGCTACAATAATATCAAAATTACCAGACTCTCTTTTTGCAATTTCCGTTGCATCACCCGGTTTTGTTGTTTCGAAGATAGTTACAGAATGATTTAGATCCAAATGCTCTTTAATTTTTATAAGCTTTTTGATTTTCCCATTTCCTGCATTTGGATTATAAATTATACCAATTTTGCTCATCATTTTTATTTCTTTAAAAAAAGTTTAACAGTTCTGTAACACAAATGTGATTCAACTTACAATAGAGATTCGACTATGATTACAACAAAACCTATATTAAAAAGCGTTGATAGCAAAATACTCCAATACAAGTCTATATGGATTTCAGACGTCCATCTTGGAACCAAAGGATGTCAGGCAGATATGATTCTTGAATTTATTAAATATACAAGGTCAGAAAATTTGTATTTAGTTGGAGATATCGTTGATGGTTGGGCACTAAAAAATAAATGGCATTGGCCACAGCAACATAATGATGTCGTTCAAAAAATACTAAGAAAAGCAAGACATGGTACCAAAGTATTTTATCTTGCAGGTAATCATGATGAAATTTTAAGAAAATTTTTACCAATAAATTTAGGAAATGTTGAAATACTAAATCAACTGATTCATGAGGGCATAAATGGAAAGAAATATTGGGTAGTTCACGGAGATCAATTTGATGGCATTATCCGATATGCAAAATGGCTTTCAGTTTTAGGTGCTCTTGCATACGAAACATTAATTTCTTTCAATCGTTATTTAAATTATTTTAGAAGACGTCTTGGTAAAGAATATTGGTCATTATCAAAATATTTAAAATTTAAGGTAAAAAACGCTGTCAAATTTGTAAGTGAATTTGAGACTATGGTTGTTGAAACTGCAAAAAAACAAAAGGCGGATGGAGTAATTTGTGGTCATATTCATCATCCTATTATGGAAGAAATAGATAATATTGAATATAAAAACTGTGGTGATTGGGTTGAAAGCTGTACGGCTCTAGTTGAGCACTTTGATGGAAAATTTGAACTCATATATTGGTTAGATAAGCGAAAAGAAATTTTAAATGATATTTATATTGAAGAACAGTTTCAAGAAATTAAACAAGAAAAAATTAGAATTGTTTCTTAAATAAAAGTGAAAAGTTATAAAATATTAATAATTACAGATGCTTGGTACCCACAAACGAACGGAGTTGTGCGAACCATGGATAATCTTGGCCAGCAACTTAAATTGAATGGTCATGAGGTACATTATATTACTCCAAATGAATTTATAACCATCCCAATGCCGACTTATCCTGAGATTAGATTGGCATTAAACATTTGGCCAAAGCTTTATAAAAAAATTAGAGAATATAATCCACAAGTAGTTCATATTTCGACGGAAGGCCCACTTGGTTTTTTTGGAAGACGATATTGTATTAAAAAAAATATAAAATTTACGACTTCCTATCACACAAAATTTCCAGATTATGTTTATGCAAGGACAAAGATACCAATTAGTTTTTCTTATCGCTTTATGAGATTTTTTCATAAACACTCTCAAAGCATTCTAGTTACAACAAAAACAATGAAAAAAGAGTTATCAGATAATGGATTTGATAATGATAAGCTAAGGGTTTGGACAAGAGGAGTTAAACATGATGTTTTTGGAAGCGGGTCAAAAGTAAAAAATTTTAAAGGACCAGTTTGGATATATGTAGGTCGAGTAGCTATTGAAAAAAATATTAAAGCATTTTTAGATTTAGATATTGAAGGTACAAAAATAGTTGTTGGAGACGGACCTCAGATGAATGAAGTGAAAAAGAAATATCCAAGTGTTATATTTACTGGAATGTTAGGCGATAAGGATATTGCAAATTATTTAGCTTCAAGTGATGTATTTGTTTTTCCAAGTAAAACCGATACATTCGGTATTGTTCTTATTGAGGCCCTTGCCGCTGGTCTTCCCATTGCAGGTTATAAAGTTCCAGGTCCAATAGATATTACAGGTGGAACAGAAATTGATACTCTAGATAATGATCTAAAAGCATCAGCTTTGCGAGCGTTAAAAATTGATAAGAAAAAATGCAAACAATTAGCGCAACAATATACCTGGGAAGAATGCGCAAGAATATTCGAGTCTAACTGCGTTCCTAATTATTAAAAGATTGCTTACCTTTTAAGGTATATTCTCTTAACTCATTTGAAATTTCAGAATTACCCTTACCTATAAATTGGGAACTATGGTGCGTTGGCAAGCATACTACTTTAAAAAATTTGTTTTTTTTATTAATTAATTCTCTGGCAAAAAGTATCCTTCTTAATGGGTAATGTATTATCCCTAACACGTGAAATAAAAAGCTGTTTTCACCATTAAAATAAATAGGGCATATTGTTGTCTCTGTTTTTCTAATTATTGCACCGAGGATAGATTGCCATTTTTTTTCAATGACTTCTCCAAATATTTTTTCCTTGGTCGCCACTTCACCAGATGGAAAAATGATTAAAGCACCACCATTTTGAACATGTTGGATAGCATCATTTTTTGACTTTAAATTAAACTTCACAGATTCTTTTTTTTCATCAAGTTTTAGAGGAAACAAATAAGGTCTTATGAGATCAACTTGTGATATCTCGTCGTTAATAAGTATTCGGTAATCTTTCCTTTTTTTAGAAATAGTATCAGCAATAATTAATCCATCTACTAGCCCAAATGGGTGGTTACAAACAATAATCACAGGACCAGTTTCAGGAATTTTTTCGGTATATAATATTGAATATTTGATGTTGAAAAGTTCTAGTGTTTTATTCCAAAAATTATTTCTCAGTTCAGAGTTGTTATAATGTTTTTGGTATAATTTTTTTAAATATAAAAAACCAAATAACCAAGCTATTAATGATTTCACTCTTAAAGTTTATATAAATTTTTTAAGATAAGTCTTGCTAATATTTTTGTAAGGCAAATAAATAAAAATGTCTGTTGTTTTGACTACATGGTCAACCACAGCTCCATCGCCAATTTTAGCACCTAACCTTAAGTATGCCCGCACTAAAGTTGGAAGGTTTTTAACAATTGATAGTTCAGAAACATTTTCTAAATTTGCGATATTCATGTCTGTTTTGTGTTTTTCTAATGCCAAAACTCTAATTGACTCCTCCATTAGAAATTTCTGATACAGATAAGTTAACTCTGTTTTAATATCTTCTGGTTTATCATTTAAAAAGCTTGCCATGCCAAATAAGACATCAATATTGTGATCTAAAATATAGTGATGAATTTTTTTCCACATAAATTGCAATACATTTTTTTTTCTAAAATTTTTATGAATACAAGAACGGCTTAATTCTAATAAATTATGATTTTCGTGATTATTTAACATTTGATCAATGTTAAATTCTTCTTTTGAATAAAATCCACATTGTTTTGCAGATTTGCTATTTAGCAGTCGATAGGTTCCAACGATTTTCGTTTTAGAAAACTTTCCGTTTTGATGTGTAACTATTAAATGATCTGCAAATTGATCATACTTGTCAGAATCTTTTTTAAAATACTTTAAACTTACAATTCTTTTATCTCGTTCTGAAAAAAAAACTTTATATCGCAGCCTTTGTGCAGCCTTAATATCTTTTTGATTTTCAGCAAAATAACAATTTAATCTAGGGGCAAAAAAGTCAGAGGTTATAATATTAACTTTTTTTGCAAAAGGTAATTTAGTTAATTGTTCAGCAGACATAAGCTTGCTACTAAAGTGATTTAGTTTCAGCAAAATGACAGTATTGTTTCAGTATTATGAACTTTCACAAAATAATGTAAAAGGTTAGTTGGGATGAGAATTATTTTAATTATTAACTATTTTATTTTAACTCTTTTATTTTTTTTAAAAAAATTGGATTTATTTTCATTAATTATAATGTCTATGTCGAATACTATTGCAGTTTATTTTGCATTTAAAAATCAAGATCAAAAAAAAATAAAAGAAAAAACCATTGTATCACCTAAAGCCTACACTTCTGAAGACATTGAAAATCAATTAATAAATGAAATTGAAGACTACATACTATTTATCAATTCATTCAATGTTATTTCCTCGGCAAATCAATCTGCAAAAAATTATTATGGTGATATAATTGGAAAAGACTTGTCTAGCTTTATCAGAGCACCTGAACTTCTTGATAATATTGAAAATTCAAGAAATAGTAGAATTAATGAATATATTGAATTTGAAATTAATCTTCCAACATATAGTTTTTTTAGATTAACGATCGTTCCTTTAAGTCAAAGAAATGTCTTGATTGTTATTAAAGATTATACAGATGTTAAAAAATCAGAAAAGTTAAGATCAGACTTTGTTGCCAATGTTAGTCATGAACTTAAAACTCCACTAGTATCTATAAAAGGATTTTTAGAGACAATATCTACATCTGCAAAAGAGGATCCGAAAGCACAACAAAAATTCATTAAAATTATGCAGGAACAAGCGGAAAAAATGGAAGTATTAATTTCAGATTTAATGTCATTAAGTCGTATAGAAATGCAAGAACATATTCAACCAAACGAAAAAGTTAACCTAAATGATATTTTGGAGGGATTAGAGAAAATTCCAAATAAAATTGCTGAAAAAAAGAATGTTAAAATTGAAATTAATAAAAATAAAGAAGCTTCATGGGTTCGCGGTGATTATGATAAAATATCAGAAGTGATTCAAAACCTGTATGATAATGCAGTAAAATACACCAAAAATAATTCACATGTTCAGTTGTTTATAAATTTTAATCAAAATAAATTTAGCAAAGGCTCATTTAGTGTTCATGTTAAGGATGAGGGAATAGGGATACCAAAGGATGAAATACATCGCGTTACTGAACGATTTTATCGCACGGCAATTGCAAAAAAAAATTTAATTCAGGGAACGGGGCTT
>CBFHHD010000035.1:0-9932 GCA_965655605.1 Candidatus Pelagibacteraceae bacterium
CCAACAAACCATGGCGCTGACTCACCTAAAGTATTGATATAGTATGGTACCAAGTTTCCTTGACCACCTTTACCAATTGACTCAGGTAATACATTTGAAATGTTTGCGCCAGCTGCATTCACAACAGGATCGGCACCTAATAGGTGTCCACCCATACCTTGAGCTGCTGTAAAGAAGAATAAAATAAATCCTACTCCTACAGATGAAGCCCAAACTTGTTGAGGTGCAAATGGTCTTGGATCTGTGTTAGCGAATGACCACATTGAAAAGGCAGGTGCTGAATGAATACCCATAAGAGCAAACATATAAGTTAACACCATCATACCAGTCCATAATCCACCTACAGGAGTTTCTTTACCTAAACCTGCTGTAAATTGAATTACGCCCGGTATTGCAAAGTATGCCGAGTATCCGTCACCTGGAGTTACACCCCACTTAGTGCCTTTTACATTGGCTACTTCTGCTAAACCTTTGTTTAATGAAGTCCAACCACCTACTAGATCGTAAGCAATAAAACCTACTGCTACAATACCAAACGCAAGTAAAACACACTGAAGTGTATCAACGTACGCCACAGCTCTTAGTCCACCAGATGCTACGTATACAAGCACTACTGCTGCTAAGATCCATGTACCTGCTTCTACAGTTAATAGTCCATCAGATAAAACGTTAAATAGCTTACCAGACGCTGCTAGCTGTAATCCCAAGTAAGGAATTGAAAAACATAATGCGATTATCACCGTTAAAATTCTCACACCGTCACCTTTAAAGTAATCGGAGAGCATTTCACCTGGTGTCACATACCCAAATCGTTTTCCTAATATCCACTGTCTTTTTAAGAACATTACTCCTGTGAAAGGAATAGTGATCGCATAGAAAGATGCATATGCATATTGGAAACCATCACGGTAAATCAGTCCTGGGTGTCCCATAAAAGTCCATCCAGAGAAAGAAGTTGCCGTGGCTGCTAAAACGAATACCCATAGTCCCAGTCTTCGACCGGCTACAAAGTAATCAGTAGCAGTTTTAGCTTGTTGCGATGATTTGAAGCCCCAGTAAATACAGTAGCACCAATATAACACCACAAAAGCCATTAACCATTGTACTTTTGCTGACAAGGTTTCCCCCTTTGTTGTTTAGTTTAGTTACATGTAACGTTGCAAATTATAAAGTAATCAGCAACTTGGGGGACAGCTTCTTATAGTTTAGTTCTATAAGCAAGACATAATTGTGCCCCATTTGGTGATAAGCTGGTGCATTGCAAAAGTTAAAACCCTTTAAAATATGCGCTTTTTATTGTTTTAAAAAAAAATACTTATCTGATAATTACAATAGGTCATGAACGAGCTTGCTTTTATCTTGTTTGAAAAAACAAACCCATTTTACCATTCTGTTTGGACACTTTTAATGGCTGTAGCCCTTTATTTTCCCATTAAAAAATTAATGTACCAGCTCTATCTTAAAAAATTTTTCAAAGAAAATTCTGAACTCAAAGATATTGATGAAGAAAATGGAAAAAGACTAAATAACAGGGCGCGTATGACGGCTGTTCTTTTATCTTTCGTTTTTAGTTATTTATACATACAAAATGTTTTCTAGAGTTATATGAGTTCAATTAAAGTTACAGATCCAAGAGTTGTAAAAAGATTCGTAATTATTTGTGGCGTTGCCACTTTCGTAATGTTTTCGGTTTGGATGATCATCAAGTCTTTTAAAAACAGACCGGCCGGAGATTATGAAACACAACTTTGTGACCAAAGGTTAAAAGATAGGTTGTGGGATGAAGCAATACAAAATGCTGAAGAAGCCCTTGTTGTAAACCCTGACCATAGAGGAGCAATGATGTGCAAAGCATTAGCAACAATAAACAAGAATGATTATGTTTCTGCGGACAAACAACTTACAAATTTAATAAATTTTCTTAATCGAACTTTAAGAGATGACGACTTAACGGGTAAAGGGACTTTAGCTGCAGCTTATGCAAATAGAGGAATCTTAAAAGATCGATCCGAAAATTATGAAGAAGCATTAAAGGATTATATTAAATCATTAGAAACAGACCATGAATCTGTTGCGGGACCTGGTTTGGGTCACAAAATTATTTACATGATTAACAAACCCTCTTCTGTAAGAGATAGGGCACAATATATTTATGAGCAGCTTCAGCTTCCTGTGGAAGAAAGATTGCTTAAGTTACCAGATGCTGACAAGGAACAAAGAATGCATAAACCTGGCAAGCTTTAAAAAGAAATTACTTTAAAGACATCTTTAAATAGGACTAAAAAAAAATAAACTCCGGCAATACATCCAAATAGCAAATGCACCCAATTACTTTCACCATCTGCATTTCTATATGTAAGTCCGTGATATGTTACAAAACCTGTAATCGCTAAAAAAATAATATTAACTAAAGTTTCGTATTGTTCTGGAATTTCAAACATAATTATTTATTCTTAATAACTGGTTTTGGTGGTTGTTGGTAGAGTTCAGGATAAATATTTTTTTTCTCAAAGTAAGGCGGCAATAGAGACGTAGGCTCATCCACAGTGATAATTGCTAAATAAAAAGAAAATAAAAAGAAAATTGTTATAGCTAAAGTGGACATAATAAATTTTTCAGTTCCCTTACCCTTTATTGGCTCTCCAAACTCAACGTCATAGACATGATACTTGTCATCTGTTGGATCTAGTTGACCAGTATTATCTAAGTGAATTATTTTTCTTGCGTAATGGCGTGACCAATTTGGAACTACACTTTTTATAGTATAGTCGTGAAAAATTGAGTTTATCAAGTGACGTGGTAATTCTTGATCATACCAAGCTTTATACGCGAGTTGTAAAAATTGAAATTCTCCAACCTCAAGTTTATTTGCAGCCAAAAGTATTTCTGATTTTTTTGGATTATCATCCCAATCTGGCTTAATTAAAGTTTGAATAAAATCATTCATTAAAATAGTTTATATTCTAAATGAAAAAAAAAATTGTACAAATTGCTGAAGAAGCCCTAAAGGAAGCTAAACAGCGTGACAAAAAACTAAATTTGCATAATTTAGAGGAAAAACTCTCTAAAATTAATGAAGAGATAAAAGTATACCCATCGCCAATTGCTGGTTGTGATGCTCAGTTTAACTCATTGTTAGTTCAAAGAGACGGTGTTCAAAAAGAAATCGCAAAAATTATAAATACCAAAAAAGAAGTAGATGGGCCCGAAGGCCCAGAACCTACTCGTTACGGAGATTGGGAAAAAAAAGGTATAGTTTCTGACTTCTAATTATTTATTCAATCTATTATCTATCAAACTTTGAACAACAGTTGGATCAGCTAAGGTAGATGTATCACCTAGATTGCTATAATCATTTTCAGCAACTTTTCTCAAAATTCTTCTCATAATTTTACCTGATCTGGTTTTAGGTAAACCAGGTGTAAAATGTATAATGTCCGGAGTTGCCAATGGACCAATTTGTTTTCTTACCCATTGTTTAAGTTCTTTAACTAAATCTTCAGAACCTTCTTCACCCGCATTTAGAGTTACATAGCAATATAATCCATTACCTTTAATTTCATGCGGATACCCTACAACTGCTGCTTCTGCTACTTTAGTGTGAGCAACAAATGCACTTTCAACTTCTGCAGTTCCAAGGTTGTGACCTGATACAATAATTACATCATCAACCCTTCCAGTAATCCAGTAATAACCATCCTTGTCTCTTTTGCATCCGTCACCAGAAAAATAATAACCATCAAATGCAGAGAAATATGTATCTATAAATCTTTGATGATCTCCAAACACTGATCTCATTTGACCAGGCCATGAGTCTTTCATGCACAGTCTTCCTTCACAGGCACCTTTCAATTCTTTACCTTGCTCATCAAGAATTGCTGGTTGGATACCATAAAAAGGTTTAGTTGCTGAACCAGGTTTCAAATCTATTGCGCCTGGTTGGGCTGAAATCAATATTCCACCAGTTTCAGTTTGCCACCATGTATCGACAATTGGGCAACGAGAATCTCCGACAACTTTATGGTACCATAACCAAGCTTCTGGGTTAATTGGTTCACCCACTGAACCTAAAACTCTTAAAGATTTTCTACTACTTCTTTTTACGAGATGATCACCCTCTCTCATAAGAGCCCTTAAAGCTGTTGGTGCTGTGTAAAAAATATTGACGTTATGTTTGTCACATACGTCCCAGAAACGACCTGCATCTGGGTAAGTGGGCACACCTTCAAATACTAGTGTTGTTGCTCCATTTGATAATGGACCATAGACAATATAACTGTGACCAGTAACCCATCCAACATCAGCAGTACACCAATATATATCTCCATCTTTATAATCAAAAATATACTGATGTGTCATTGATGCATAAACTAGGTAACCGCCACTTGTATGAAGAACACCCTTTGGTTTTCCAGTTGAACCAGACGTGTATAGAATAAATAGCGGGTCTTCTGCATTCATCTCTTCTGGCTCACAATCAGATGAAACATTTTCTGTAATATCGTGATACCAAACATCTCTTCCATCTTGCATTGAGATTTCAGCACCAGTATGTTTTAAAACCACACATTTTTTTACATCAGGACACTTTGAAAGTGCTTCATCAGTTGTCTCTTTTAAAGGTATAGGTTTTTGACCTCTAATTGCTTGATCTGCCGTGATGACATATTCGGACTTACAATCAATAATTCGTCCAGCTAAGGAGTCTGCTGAAAATCCACCAAACACGACTGAGTGAACAGCACCAATCCTGGCACAGGCCAACATCGCATAAACAGCTTGAGGAACCATCGGCATATAAAGAGTAACTCTGTCACCTTTTTGAACACCAATTTCTTTAAATCCATTTGCTAATTTGCAAACTTCATCTTTTAATTCTTGATAGCTAATTTTTCTTGATACGCTTGGGTCATCACCTTCAAATATAATGGCTGTATCGTTTGCTTTGTGAGGTAAGTGCCTATCAATACAATTGTAGGATACATTTAACGTGCCATCATGAAACCATTTGATATCCACTTTTTCTTTGCTGTAAGTAACATCTTTGATTTTTGTGTAAGGTTTGATCCAGTCAATTCTCTTTCCTTCTTCAGCCCAGAAAGCTTCATTGTTTTTTACTGAGTCATTATATTTTTTTTTATAACCTTTTTTATCGATGTAAGCTTCCTTTGCCCATTCTGCTGGTACCTTGAAAGTTTTTCCCTCTTTGATATTTAAACTAGGAGATTTTTTTGATTTAACTTTTGTTTTCCTTGCTTTAGATTTTGAAACTTTTTTCTTACCAACCTTTTTCTTTGCTTTGGTCTTACCTTTTTTTACTTTAGATTTTGAAACTTTTTTCTTACCAACCCTTTTCTTTGCTTTGGTCTTACCTTTTTTTACTTTAGATTTTGAAACTTTTTTCTTACCAACCCTTTTCTTTGCTTTGGTCTTACCTTTTTTTACTTTAGATTTTTTTGTCTTTTTTTTCTTTTCGGCCACTCTGTCCCCCCTTAATTTTTTTAAATTTTACCTAACTTACAAATAATTTTCCAGCTTTTTGAATCGATTGGCATAACTGATAATCGACTTTGTTTTATTAAGGATAAGTCAGAAAGTTCCTTATTTTCCTTAATATTCTCCAAAGTGACTGGAATTTTCAGTTTTTTAATAAACTTCATTTGTACCGCCACAAACCTTTTTTCATTATCTGTTGGGTCTATAAAATGCTCTTTAATAACTTCAATTATTCCAACAATTTCCTTACCAATATTGGAATGATAAAAAAAACAAAGATCACCTTTTTTCATTGCTTTCAAATTATTCGCAGCTTGATAATTTCTAACACCATCCCAAGCTGTACCCTTGGCACCAGCTTTTTTTTGTTGATCAATAGACCAAACGTTTGGTTCGGATTTCACTAACCATTTTTGTTTCATAACTTACGAGACATTATATTAATTCAAAACAACATAAAATATTATTTAAAATAGACTTGCCAGGGATATTGGCATTACTAATTTTTTTATAATATTAAGCCAGCACCTTTCATAAATGGTGCTTTAATATCTAACGGCCATCTAGGTTGAGAAGTTATCTGTAGATTACCTTTTTTCCCATTTTCGTAATTTAATAGCCCCGCCCATGCAATCATTGCAGCATTATCTGTACAAAGTTTTGTAGGTGGAAAATGAATATTGAAATTCTCTTCAGAGGATAGCTTTTTTAAATTTTTTCTAATTGATAAATTAGCTGCAACACCTCCAGCTATAATAAAATTTTTTTCTTTAAGTTTTGAGTGTCGATCTAAAAGCATTTTCATAGCTTTGCGACATTTAACTTTCAAAATTTCATTCACAGTTTTTTGAAATGAAGCTGCGAGATTATATCTATCCTTATTAGTTTTAATTTTTTTAGATGCATGTAGAACGGCTGTTTTTAGTCCAGCAAAAGATAGATTGCATCCAGATTTATACAAAATTGGTTTTGGTAACTCAAAAGCGTTCCCATCTCCTTTTTTTGCAAAACTTTCAATTTTTGGTCCACCGGGAAACTCAATACCTAAAATTTTTGCTGTTTTATCAAATGCTTCTCCCAACGCATCATCTATTGTTGTACCCAACCTTTTATATTTTCCAACTCCCTCAACGGAAAGAAATTGTGAGTGACCACCAGAAATTAATAGAAGAAGATATGGAAACTTAATTGGCTGGATTAGTCCCATGGTTAATGCATGTCCTTCTAGATGATTGGTTCCATAAAATGGTTTATTCAAAAAAGTTGCAATAGTTTTTCCAGCTGTCATTCCGACCATAAGACATACTAAAAGACCAGGCCCAGCAGTGGATGCAATGCCGTCTAACTGATTGAAGGAAACCCCACTTCTTTTAATTGCTTTTTTAATAATAAAGTCAATTTTTTCTGAATGAGCTCTTGCTGCTAATCCAGGAACAACACCGCCATATTTTTTATGAACCTCTTCTTGGCTTGATATTATATTGGATAATATTTTTACTTTTCCATTTTTATATTTTTTTACAACAGCCGCCGCTGTTTCATCGCAGCTTGTTTCAATACCTAAAAAAATTAAATCTTTTTTCATTGACTATTGAGAGTTTAATTGAATTTTGTCTTGATTAGAACAATTTAGACGTATATTTCAAAAAGTTAAAATGAACGTATTTAATAACTTTTTTTCACTTTTAAGTGAAGTCTGGACAAGAGGCGTCTCTGGAGCAAGCTTTACAGATATTGCCATTGCATTATTAGTTTTTTTTATATTTTTATTGTTAAGAAGCGTTGTATCTAAATTTATTGTTAAAAAGATCGAGGCATATGTTGCCAAAAGCACTAACAATTTTGATAATTCTTTAACAACTTCTCTAGAAGGCCCTGTTAAATTTTTACCAATTGTATTTGGTTTTTTTCTTGCCTCAAGTTTTTTAAATCTAGAGGGTAAATCAATTATTTTTGTAGATAATTTAAATAAATCCTTAGTTACAATTTTTATTTTTTGGTTTATTCATCAATTAATATTTCCTGCATCTTCATTGATCAAAAGTGTAGGGGATGTCTTATCTAGAGACTTGGTAAATTGGATTATCAGGGCTCTCAAAGTATTAATATTAATTCTTGGTTTCGCAGCTACCTTAGAGGTATGGGGAATTAAAATAGGACCAATTATTGCAGGTCTAGGTTTGTTTGGTGTTGCAGTTGCATTGGGTGCTCAAGATTTATTTAAAAATTTAATATCTGGAATTTTAGTATTGATTGAAAAAAGATTTAAAGTTGGAGATTGGATTTATGTTGAAGGAATTATAGAGGGTGTTGTTGAAAATATTGGATTTAGATCGACTGTAGTCAGAAAGTTTGACAAGTCTTTAGCGACAATTCCAAACTTTCAGTTTGCAGAAAATGCAGTCATTAATCAATCAGAAACTACACATCGAAGAATTAATTGGATGATAGGCTTAGAGTATGGAAGCACCTCCTCACAACTTGAAAAAGTGAGGGATGAAATAATGAATTATATAAATGAAAGTGATGATTTTGTGAAATCAGCAAGCACACCTCATGCTGTCAATCTTAACCAGTTTTCGTCAAGTTCAATTGATATTTTAATTCGATGTTACACTAAAACCAATAGTTATTATGAGTGGTTAGCAATTAAAGATAAGTTCATTATTAAAATTAAAAAAATCGTGGAAGATGCTGACGCCGCTTTTGCTTTCCCATCCCAATCTATTTATGTCGAAAAATTTGATAAATGAATTCTTTAATTATTTTAATCGATAATATTATTCATCTTTATTCTATTGTCTTAATAGTAAATATTGTTCTGTCATGGTTAACTACATTTAATATTATTAATACAAGTAACCGATTTGTTTATATTGTTCTTGAGGCAAGCTATAAATTAACTGATCCAGTTTTAAATCATATTAGACGGTTTATGCCAAATATAGCTGGGTTAGATTTTTCCCCAATTATATTATTTTTGGCATTAGGATTTGTAAGAAATTTACTTAGAGAATATGGGATGGGTTTATTGTGATAATTGATGGAAAAAGCATTGCAGAAGAACTCAGACAAAAAATAAAAAAAGATATTCTCTCACTTTCAGGTTCGAAAAAACCAGGTCTAGCAGTGATATTAATTGGAGAACATCCGGCCAGTCAAATTTATGTTCGAAATAAAGAAAAGTTTGCAAAAGAAGTTGGTATAAATTCTCAAATAATTAAATTTGATGAAACAATTTCTGAAGAGGAGCTGAAAGAACAAATAAAAAAATTAAATAACGATGCCGATGTTCATGGTATTTTAGTTCAACTTCCACTTCCCAAACATATTAATCAAAAGGATATTATAGAGACGATCGACCCAATTAAAGATGTTGATGGGTTTCACCCAATTAATGTTGGCAACTTATCTTCAGGTAATGATGCTATGGTACCTTGTACTCCACTTGGATGTTATTATTTAATAAAAAAAGTTATCAAAAACCTAAGTGGTTTAAATGCAGTCGTTATTGGTAGATCAAATATTAACGGTAAACCTATGACACAGTTGTTACTTAAAGAAAATTGTACAGTTACAATAGTGCACTCTAAGACAAGAAATATTGAAGAAATTTGTAAAAAAGCTGATTTAATAATTGCAGCAGTTGGTAAAGCTGAAATGGTTAAAAGCGATTGGGTGAAAAATGATGCTGTAATAATTGATGTTGGGATTAATAGACTAGAAATTGATGGTAAAAAAAAGATAGTTGGTGATGTTGATTTTCAAAATGTCAAAGATACAGTCAAAGGTATTACACCTGTACCAGGTGGCGTAGGCCCTATGACTATAGCTTGTCTATTAGAAAATACTTTAAAAGCGTTTAAGAGAATTTCGGGGAACGCTCCTCAATAGAGGAGCCCCCTTTATGATTAGTCTTTCGACTGAATTCATTTAGAAAAATGAATTCTATTTTAAGTTTTGAACTTAAAGTATTCGGTATTATTTACCGTTTCTTTAAATTTCAGGTGGTGACATTAAACACCTCCTTCAAAATCAGATAATCAAATTAATAAAAAAAAATCAAATTTTAGTCACGAAACTAATGAATGAAGAATAAATAAATAAAATCATTCACTTAGCATAATTTTATAAATACAACTTTTTGTTTAATAGTGAATTATATCAATAAAATTATGGCTAATTTTTTATAAAGTTAAAAATTAATTTTTTCTTCAATGAAATCAGATGGTTTGATTTCTTTAAAATTTGATTTTTTAGACTATATTACTGTTAATTTTTTTTTATAAATCTTCTTTACCCAGACTCACTTTAAGCATTTTACTTTTTCTTAATTTCAAAATCACTACAGCAATTGCTAACAATAAAATTGCACCAGACTCATAAATTAGTGCAGAAGCTTCCAGATCTTTTTTTTGTAAGATAATAAGTCTAGA
>CBFHHD010000036.1:0-9652 GCA_965655605.1 Candidatus Pelagibacteraceae bacterium
AGCATCTTTTACATTCATAAATTTCTCCTAATAGTTTAAACAAACAATCGTCTATAGATCAGCGATAGCAAAGTCAAAGTTTTATGCATATTCAAGGAACCTATGAGGAGTTGTTATCGCAAAAAAGGAAATACTTTGAAATGCGAGGTAAGCAAAAGCCTACTCAAAACTACGGTATTAAAAAAAATATCAACCTTAAGTTTTAAAAAAGATTTCAACTTTTCCACAAAAGTTTTTCATAATTAAAATTTGTAAAATTATTTTTAATAACCAATTTATAATTATGATTAAGAATCAAATAAGTGAAAAGCAGATTGAAGCAAATCGTATGAATGCTTTGAAAAGCACAGGACCCAAAACTTTAAAAGGAAAAGAAAAGGCAGCACAAAATGCGTTGAAATTTGGATTTACTGCTAAGAAATTTATTATTCCTGATGAGGAAAAAAAAGATTTTGATGAATATCATCAAAAAATGATTGATGTTTTAAAGCCAAATACAATTTTAACCGAAGAATTAGTTTTGAATATATCAATGGCATTTTGGAAAAGCAGAAGATATGCAAACTTAGAGAGTATCGTCGTCAAAATTGGTCAGCTAAATGAGTTAGAAAAATATTCACAACCTTTTTCTAATGATTATAAAAGAGAAATTGCAGAGAATCAAAAAATCAAAAACGAACCCATTTGTAAGGATGTAGGTCTTATTCCCCCACCATTTTCATTCGATATCAAGTCTTTAGGCAAACTATCTTCTATGCAAAATCAAGAGTGTAATAGGGCATTAAGATTATTAAAACAGTACGTTAATGTGAGATCTTTAGAAGATAATGAAGTTTTAAAAGATAAAGAATCAACTTATCCTTTGGTTAAGAAAAATTAGTTAACATTGTATTGGGAAGCTAATGGTTAGAGTTCTTTACTATATTTCCTTACATGTGCTGATTCTATTATGATGGAAATTGTTGTTTATATAACCTGTGGTTTAGTTGTTGGGTTTATCCTATTTTCTTTTTTGAAAAAAAAGGATGGGGGAGACTCTTCTGTTTTAAGTACTCAGCTGAGTGAATTGTCTCGTCGTTTTACGGTTTTAGAGGAAGCTGCAAAGAATATGGGAACCATGCAGTCTACAATTGATACGACTTTTAAAAACTTTCAGAATATGCTGGATGATAAACAAGAACGAGGTGCATTTTCTGAAGTTGAGTTAGAAAAATTATTACGAGACCGTCTTCCAGCTAATTACCTAAAATTTCAAGAAACCTTAAGCAATGGAAAAAGAGTAGATTGCCTCATTGATTTTGGTGACCCTAATTCTAGAATTGGAATTGATAGTAAGTTTGTCTTAGACAATTTTAAAACTTTTAAATCATCTGAATCTGAGTTGGAGGCTAAAAAATATAAGAAGCTATTTGAAGAAGATGTTATGAAAAATGTAAAAAAAATATCTTTAGATTACATAATACAAGGTGAAACTGCTCCTCATGCTATTATGTTTGTAAGATCAGAAAGTGTGTATCGATCAATTCAAGACAGTGAGAATGATTTAATGGGAAAGGCAAGAGATAAAAATGTTTTAATTGTATCGCCGTCATATTTATGGGGTTTATTAAATACACTGCGTGTATTTTTAAAAGATAGCGAAATGAACAAAAAGGCTCAAATGATTATTAAAGAAATTGGTTTGATAGGAAAAGACATAGGTCGCTTAAGTGAAAGAACTTCTGACATTGAAAAACGTTTTAATTTAGTTGCTGAACAATTTAGAAATGTAAAAGTTTCAGCAGATAAAATCCAAAGCCGTGCAGAGAAAATTCAAGATTTAGAAGGAATAGAAAACAAGGAGATAGAAAAATAATGAATTACGTATTTTATGATTTTGAGACAACAGGAAGAAGCTCAACTTGGGATCAAATTATTCAAGTTGGAGCAGTTTTAGTTAATGATACATTTGATATTTTAGACCGTTTTGAGACAAGGTGCTCATTAAAGCCTGGAACCATTCCTGAACCAGGAGCTTTGTTAATTAATAAAACAACACCTGATATGCTAAAAAAAACTAACCTATCTCATTTTGGTATGGTGCAAATGATGAAAGAGACTTTTGAGAAATGGTCTCCTGCAATATTTATCGGATATAACAGTTTGCAATTTGATGAAGAGTTCTTGAGAAAAACTTTTTTTAAATCTTTAACGGATGTGTATCTAACAAACACCAATGGAAATAAACGAGGAGACGTTCTTGGTTTAGCAAGAAGCGCTTATCTTTATTACCCAGATTGTATCAAAACTCCGATTTCTGAAAAAGGAAATGCTGTATTTAAACTCGATCAAATTGCATCCATGAACGGCATTGAACACTCTAATGCCCACGATGCTATGGGCGATGTTATTGCAACATTAGGAATGGCAAAGATCATTGCGGAAAAAGCACCTAGTGTTTGGAAAGCAAGTTTAATGACAACTAGTAAACAAGATGTTGGTAACATTGTTCAAAAGGAAAAGTTGTTTTGTATCAATGAGTATTTTTACGGCAAAGCTAGACCTTTTGTTGTTTCTTATGTTTGTAATCATCCAGTTTATAATTGGCCACAGTGCTTTGATCTGAAAAATGAACCTGAGGACTATTTTAATATGGACATGTCATCACTTAAAGATGCAATGAAGAAAAGTCCAAAGATCATAAGAAGTGTAAAAGATAACAAACACCCAATTATTATGAACCCAAATTATGCAGTGAATTTTGAGAGTTATAAGGAACTGGGTATTAAAAAATTAACTGAAAGAGCGGAAAAAATCAAAAACAATGAAGAATTTGGAAAAAAGGTTTCAGCGATCTTACAAGACCAAGCGCAAGAAAAACAAGACCTAGATTCCCAGTTAGATGTTCAAGCTGAAGAGTCTATTTACTCAGGCGGCTTTCCCGATGAGAAAACCAAAGTGGCTTTAAAAGAGTTTCAAAAGGCAGAGTGGAAAGATCGATTGGTTATAGCCGATAAAATGAAAGATGAGCGTTACAACTATTTTGCAAAAAGATTGATGTATGAAGAGGTGCCAGATTTACTGCCTAAAGATTTGTATAATGAAATTCATAGAGCTATTGCCAAAAGAGTTTTAAGTACCAATGATGAAAAATGGAACACAATCCCAAAGTCTTATAATGAGCTTGATACGCTAAGAGCCAAGTATGAAGAAGATGGGGATGAAGAGAGGCTGGTGATAACAAATGATATCAACAGTTTTTTAGAGGAAATCGAAAAAAAATATCAAGACGCTTAGTTGACTATTTGAAACCAATGCTTAAATTTTAATTATAACAATTTGGAGATTCATTATGCCTGCATTAAAAATTACAGATGAAAATTTTGATCAAACTATTGGGAATAAAGAAAAGCCTGTTCTAATTAAATTTGGAGCGGAGTGGTGCGGCCCATGCAAAATGGTTACTCCAGTTTTAAATGAACTTTCAGAAGAAATGTCTGATCAAATTGTAATTGGTGATCATGACATTGATAACAGCCCAAATGCACCTACAAAATTTGGTGTAAGAGGAGTTCCTACCATGTTACTTTTTAAAGGTGGCGAGGTCGTTGACTCTAAAGTTGGAGCTGCAACTAAAGAAGATATTAAAACTTGGATTAATTCAAAAGTTGGATAATTATTTTAACTAGGGGCTTTATTTAAAGTTCCTAGTTTTTAAGTTCGTATTTCGCTAAAATATTTAAATCCTTATCTGTCAGAACCATCTCACCTTCACTCGCGCCATAACTTAAGTGTTCACCTAGAATGACATAATGAGCACAAAGCAGAAGATTTCCATCACCATTCCAGTTTTTAATATATTTTTGTAATTGCTTTCTTTGCTTGGGTGCATTGCTAGAAAATCTTGAACTGAAGGTAGAGTTTAATGCTGAGAAAGTTTTAAACTCGCCAAAGAACTGACAAGTCTCCATTGCCCTAAACCATTGTGAACTTAATGCGTGTTTTATTTTAACTTTATTTTTTTTAAATAGTCTTGAATATCTTTTACCTTGCTTAATCCCATACGATCCAAGGTTTCGCTGAGAGCTTCTAACCCTTACATCAAAGTTGTCAGGATCTCCTCCGCCAGGTGCTGAAAAGTGTCTTAACCATAAAATTTTGTCATTACCCTTTAATAAATCAAAAAACTTTTTTTCTTCATCTGCAAATGAACTATTACAAATAATTAAAAATAAAATTAATATTTTTTTCATATATTTAATTCTAATACTTTACCTGCAGAATAAAGTGAACCACAAACTACAATAATTCCATTTGGATCTTGAATTGCAAGTTGAGCAATTGCTTCAGTGACCGAACTATTAGGATTTGCATGCATACCTAAGGATTTGGCCGTATTCATGATATCTTTTGTTTCATAGAAATTTTCTCTTAATTTAAAACACTTTACCTCTGTTATTAGAGAACTAAAATTAGCAAGATAAGCTTTTAAATCTTTTGACGTTAGCATGGAGAAAACTAAATAAATTGACCGTTTGCCCTTAATTTTTTCTAAGTATTTAGCCAATGACTTTCCAGCCTGCTCATTATGACCCCCATCTACTATAAGTGTATTGGTGTCTTCATGAATATAAGTTAACAACTTTCCTTTATTGATATGCTGAATACGCCCTTCAATTTCAGTATTTTTAATAGCTTGTGACAGTTTTTTATTATCTGGTTTAATTTTTAATGATTTAAATGCTTTTAAAGCAACAGCGGCATTATCTATTTGAAAGTCGCCTTTCATAGTAGGTTTATCAAGATCTATTAACCCATCATCATCTTGAAAAATCATACGGTTATTTTCTTCACTAACATTAAAATCCTCAGAAAATATAGATTTATTAACTTTTTTTCTTTTTAACTCTTCATCAATATAACCAAGAACCTCACTGCTTTGTTTAGCAATAATAACATTGGAGTTATCCTTAATAATTCCACATTTGTTATGAGTAATTTCTTTAATGGTATCCCCTAAAAAATCTTTATGATCCATACTGATGGGGGTTAGAATTTGTGTTGTTAAATTATCATAGTCGATATTTGTGGAATCAAACTTTCCACCTAAACCTGTTTCCATAATATTGTAATCACAATTTGCATCTGCAAATGCTTTAAAGGCGATGCATGTAATATATTCGAAGAAGGTTATATCTTGATTGTTATTAGCTTTATCAACCTCTATTACATAATTGATAAATTTTTCTTCCTCCAAAGGTTTATTATTAATTAAAAATCTTGTTAGAAAATCGTAAAGAAATGGAGACTGAAATAACGCTACACTATAGCCATGGGCGATTAACATTTCTTTTAAATAAAATGCAGTCCCGCCTTTTCCGTTTGTTCCGGTAACAGTGATAACATTTTTAAGTTTTTTGTGAGGGTTTCCTAGATCTTGAGCTAGTCTTAAAACACGGTCTAATTTTAATTCTATTTTATCTGGATTGAGTTCATATAATTTATTTAATATGAATTGTAATTTCTTAGAGTGGGGCACCTAGATTACTGATTAACAGCTTGAGCTACGTCGGCTTTATCCTCGACGGTATTCTTTTGCATAATTTCTTGTTTTTGAAGAATGGATGTAAGGTTTGCAATAACATTTTTTTGCTCTTTACGATGGGTAATCATATCAATTGCACCTGTTGTAATTACATGGCTTGAACTTTGAAAATCATCAGGCAATGGCTCACTAATAGTTCCTTGCACGACTCTTCTACCCGCAAAGCCCCATATCGTTTTCTTTCCAGGTTCCATAATATGAAAATCTCCAAGAGAACCAAAGCTAGCACTGACCCCACCAATATTTACATTTGCAATTACAAAATAAGGAATTTTATTATCTTTTAACATTTGAACACCAAGAATTGTTTTTGGCATTTGGTAAAGAGCAAATAGGTTTTCCTGAAGTGCTGCTCCGCCTGTTGTAATAAAGACCGCTAATGCTGATGCCTTTGTTTTTATGGCAAACTCACAAGCTTCAAAGAAATTTTGTCCAGATTGCATTGTTAGTGTTCCACCATTAAAATTAAAATCCGTAGAAGAACACACAACATCAAAACCATTCATTTTTCCATGAGCTGAAACTAAAGATGCATTTTGACGTGTTTTTTTCTTAGCTGATTTCAATTGATCTTTATAAGCTTTAAGCTCAGTTTTAAATTTATTGGGGTCTTCTACTAATTTTTTTGTTGGAATAATTTCATATTTACTGTCATCAAAGAAGATATCAAATCTATCTGTTGCACTAATTCTAAAGTGATAATCACACTGCGTACAAACATATTGGTTTTCTTTAAGCTGTTTTCCTAAAAACATCTTTTTACACTCTGGGCATGAGCTCCAAAGATCAGCGTTTTCAATTGTCTTTTTGCTAAATGAATTAGAGAGTTTAGCTTTCGCCTCCCTAGCTTTTGATAAAACTTTTTCTAACCAATTTGTCATATCTGTGAATGTTTTAGCATAAACATCAAAAGTTTGGCTACATTATGAAGCCTATATTTTGCTTATTATCTTTAGATTATTCGAGATTTTAGTTTCTTAACCATCTTTTCAGCTGCAATTGATGGATTTTTTTTATTATTTATCGAATCTGTAATTGTTTTACAAAGGGCACTACCAACAACCAAGCCATCTGCTTTTCTCAAAGATGCAATGGTTTTATCTGTAATACCAAAACCAATAACGACATTTTTATTCTTATCTATTTTTTTAATTTTTTCATAGTTTTTCAAAATTACCTTAGGAGATACTTTTAATGTTCCACCTGTTGTTGAGAGCATACTGATGTAATAAACCATATCATGAGATTCTTTGATAATTTTTTTCATTCGTTCATTCGATGTTGTTGGTGCAAGCAGTTGTATAAAATTAATAGATTTCTTTTTACATTTTTTTGCAAATGATTGATTTTCAGGCCATGGTAAATCAACAACAATAAGTCCATCAACTTTATTTTTTTTACACTGGTTAATAAAATTCTGTTCACCATATTGTTTGATTGTATTAAAGTAACCCATAAGAATAGTTGGGTTAGCTTGTTTTGTTTTTTTATATTGTCTAACAATTTTAAAAATATCATTTACTTTAATTCCATTTTTCAAAGCACGGTGAGAACAGTTTTGGATTTGTCCACCATCAGCTACAGGTGTATTGTGAGGCATTCCAAGTTCACAAATATCTACGTGAGGAGTAATTGATTTTAAAATATCAACCGTTCTTTTGTGAGTATTATCTCCAGCAACAGAAAAGGTGAGTAGGGCAGGTCTTTTTTCTTTTCTACAATTTTGAAAGGTTTGTTTAATTAAACTCATTTTAAATATTTTTTCCTAATCGCTTTTTAAGAATGTCCCTATCTTTTTTTGCATCACCACAACTATTAACAACAATCACTGTATCTTTACTTAGTTTCGGTGCAATTTTAATAGCTTCAGCAAAGGCATGCGATGGTTCGAGAGAGGGAGATATGTTTTCATATTTTGTAACTAATTGATGTGCAGCCAAAGCTTCTTCATCCGTTGCACTTGTATATCTTGCACGTTTTGCATCTTTTAAAAAACAATGAACAGGAGAAATTCCAGGATAATCAAGTCCTGCAGAAATACTTGATGTGTTTGCTATTTGACCCTCTTTATCTTGGAGAACATATTGTGCGGCTCCATGCAAAATTCCAATCTTAGAGTTGTTAGATAAAGGAGCCGCATGTAGTTTACTATTTTTTGGCCCACCAGCCTCAATTCCTATAAGCTCAACTTGAGATTTGTCATAATCCATAAAAGAGTTCCAGAATCCAAGTGCAGAACTTCCACCTCCAACACAATTTATCAACTTCATTTTTTTTGGAACTTTTCCAAACTCTTTCTTAACTTGTATAATCATTTCTCTTGAAATTTGCGCTGTACTCCATGCGCATATTTTTATAAAAATATTTGGACCTACCGTTGATCCCACACACATATGTGTCGTATCACAATTGGATACCCAATATCTCATGCATTCGCTAACCGCATCTACAAGTGTTTTGCTACCAGTGTGAACTGGAATAATCTCTGCTCCATTTTTTTTCATGGCATCACAATTAGGTTTTTGCCTTTCAATATCTTTTGCGCCCATAAAAATTTTACATTTTAGACCAAATTTCTTAGCAGCCATTGATAGCATTTTGCCCGCATATCCAGCGCCCGTATCTCCCACGATGTACTTTTTACCGGCTTTTTTACAGATTAGCGCATGAACTGTTGCGTTATATATCTTGTGAGCTCCACCATTAGCTTCAGCCACAACTTTTGCCCAGATTTGAGCACCACCCAGATGATTAGTTAAATTATGTAATTTGATAAAAGGAGTTGGTGCACCTACATAGTTTTTAAAATAATGATCTCTTTGCTTTAAGAACTCTCTATTTTTCCTAAGCTTTTCAAATAAAACAGTTAAATCTTCAACAGGTTTTTTTAAAGTTTCAGGTATAAAATTTCCACCAAACTTACCACCATACATGTAGCTTTTGTCATGCTGATCTATGATAGGAATTTTTTTTTTAATTTTCATATTTTCTGATAAGGTTAAAAAAATCTTTAATTTTGTTTGGGTCTTTTATACCTTTTTCAGTTTCTAAACCAGAATTTACATCAATTTTATTTGAAAATTGCAAAGCCTCTTTCGCATTATTAATATCTATCTTCCCTGCAACAAAAAAATCCTTATGTTTTATATTTTTAAGTAGTTCGAAATTAAAAGCAGGACCATCTTTACCCATTGCTGGTGTATCGTACAAAATATAGTCAGCATCAGGATAGTCATTGATTTTTTCAAGATCACTTTCTTCACCAACTTTAATTGCTTTAATAATTTTTAAATTTGTTTCATTTCTAACAATTTTTATAAAGTTATTATCTTCATCGCCGTGTAATTGAACGTAAGTACAATTTTTAGAAATAATTTTTACCTCTTCAATTGTAGGGTTGACCATTACGGCAACAGAATGAATTCCTGTTTTAATTTTTTGTGTGAGCACATTTAACTGCTCAAAGGTGATTGACCTTGGACTTTTTGGATAATTAACAATGAAGCCAATTAATTTTGCGCCACCCTCAATACATTGATTAATTAAATCTGAGTTTTTCATTCCACATACTTTTATTGTAGGGAATGTCATATTTCCAAATGCTCAAATAGTCTTTTAAAGTTATTTTTAATGTTATTCTGAATAAGTGACCTACCCATGACGATACCGATAGCACCATTTTTAAAAGCTTGAATAGGCGTTGATACTCTTTTTTGATCTCCAGCCTTATCTCCAGGAAGTCTAATACCTGGCGTTACTGAAGGCAGGCCAGTTACTTTTTTAATATTTGCAGACTCATGCGCACTACAGATCATTGCATAAGCCCCATTTTTTTTAGCAAGTTTTGCTAGGTTAATAACAAGTTTTTCTAAATTTTTAGTATGACCCACTTCTCTTAATGTTTTTTTATTCATACTTGTCAGAACACTTACCGCTAGCAATTTTGTTTTGCCTAAACTTTGTTTAGCAATTTTCAATGCCTCTGAACCCGCGCTGGCATGTATTGTGATGAAGTCTGGTTTTAAATCTTTTAAAGAAATGATTGCGCTTTTTACTGTATTTGGAATG